>JANOUJ010000549.1:0-31450 GCA_031416815.1 Chitinophagaceae bacterium | reverse complement strand
CGGGCAGTATTTTCAAGGCTTCTTGCCATAAAATAAACTACGCCCTTCTTTTCATCAATATAATTTACATTGGTTACAGTAAATTTTCCTGACGTGATTGTGTTCACCAGTTTTCCCTTCATGTCGTGAAAATATAAATGATTCCACCCGGTAACATCGCTGTTAAGTATGAAGCCGGTGTTGTTATTTAAAAACCGGATACGGCCACCCTGGTCATCCAGGTCAATCCAGCTTTTTTGTTTCTCATTATAGAATTCGCTTTTACCGCCGGTAATGGTATTTACATCGTAAATGATCAGGTTATCCTGTGCACGATTCATCCATTGTACCAACAGCGAACTGCCATCCGGTTTCCAGTAAGGCAAACCAAAATACTGGTCATCTTTTTCATTAAATGCAGCCCAAACAATATTATTTCCTTCAGGTTCAATAATACCCACTTTTACTTCAGGGTTTGGGTCACCAACTTTGGGATAACGCTGTGTTTCAACCACACCATGCAAACCATTTGCATCCGTGAGCGTAAAAACAGGGATATTGCTATCGTCAGATCTGAAGAAAGCGATGTGCTTACTATCCGGACTCCACCAGAAAGCACGGTGCCTGCCGCTGCGGCCCAGTATCTCTTCCATATATACCCAGCTGGCATAGCCGTTTAAAATGGTTTCGCTGCCATCTTTGGTTAAGCGGGTTTCTTTTTTTGTTGCCAGATTCACAGTGTATAAATCATTGTTCTTTGTATAGGCAACATAATTTCCATCGGGGCTCAGGGTTTGATTTATTTCTTTGGCCGAATCATTGGTAAGCCGGATATCTTCCACATTTTTTCTCCAATACAGGTCGTTTCCCTTTACAACAATTTCCGGCGTTGTAGCAACTGTACCTTTGTTGATATTGGGTTCAACATATTCTTTTTCAGCTCCCGTCTTACAATCAATCTCCAGGCTTTTTCCATCTCTCCTTAAAATAAAATGACTGTCATCTATCCATTTTACAACTGATGGCAATGATTGTGTGATACCTTTAAAATTGCTTTTAAAAAACTGGTCATCGCCCAGCTCTTTTTTTTGTGCCTGTGTGTACAAACTAAAAATTAATATCACAGCAATGGCTGATATTTGCTTCATACGCTTTATCATATTTAAAATATTTTTTTTTGAACAGACAAGATAATTTTTTGGAAGGAAATTGGAATGATAAAATCATAAATGGATCATAGCTTCCATTTCTTTTTTGGCTCTTGCCGGGTATCAAAAAAAGTGAGAAGTTCTATTTTTGAACCATTAATGCGGTAGATAAGAAGATTGTGTTTGGTAATAAGTACTTCGTGAATATTCATTTTAGCAGATCTCCTGAAAAGTATTGGTCTTTGTTTAATTTGCGAGCGTACTTTTTCTGTTTGTGCAATGAATTTTTCAATAACCTTGTCGTTCCATTTGTATTCCAGTTATTCAATAATTTCCTGGTATCTTATTTCGGCTTTGGGTAACCAGATTATTTGGTAATCCATTTTTTATACTTTTTCATTACTTCGCTATGCGGTTTTCCTTTTCCCTGCGCTGATTGTTTTATTGCAATTTTTACATCAGCTTTTACAGATGCAGGCAGTTCATCCCAAAAGTCAGTTTCCTTATCTGCTTCCAGCATGGCATGCACCATTTTTACCACCCTGTCATCAGCGGTTTCAATATATTTTTTTACATCACGCCTTAATGAAGTAACAGTACCCATGATTTTAAAATTGTACTTAAAGTTAAATCTTTTTATTCATTATTCTCCGGCCTCATCATCGGAAAAAACAACACATCCTGTATTGAATGTTGGTTGGTCAGCAACATAGCGATCCTGTCAATACCAAAACCAATTCCGCTGGTGGGTGGCATACCATATTCAAGCGCCCGTAAAAAATCATAGTCAATGAACATGGCTTCATCGTCGCCACGTTCCATCAGTTTGGTTTGCTCTTCAAAACGTTCACGCTGTTCAATAGGGTCGTTCAACTCGCTGTAGGCATTGGCAATTTCCTTGCCGTTGCACATCAGTTCAAAACGCTCAACCAGTCCGGGCTTGCTGCGGTGCTTTTTTGTAAGCGGACTCATCTCAACCGGGTAGTCAGTAATAAAGGTTGGTTGTATATAATTAGCTTCGCATTTACTGCCGAAAATTTCATCTATCAGTTTTCCCTTGCCCCATTTTTCATCGGCATGTATCTTTAATTCACGACAAACATTTCTAATGCCAGCTTCATCCATTTCACTGATGTCGAAACCGGTGTGCTCTTTAATGGCATCGTACATCGTAATTCGTTTGTACGGAGCCTTAAAATCAATTGTTCTGAGCGGAGCCGAAGGGTCACCAACCATCACTTTGGTGGTACCGTTTGTTGCCATGGCGGCTTTATCAAGCATCTGTTCGGTGGTATCCATCATCCATTCATAATCTTTGTAAGCCACGTAAAACTCCAGCACTGTAAACTCAGGATTGTGCGTACGGTCCATTCCTTCGTTACGAAAGTTACGGCTGAACTCATACACCCATTCAAAACCACCAACGATCAGTCTTTTTAAATACAACTCGTTTGCAATACGCATATACATAGGCACATCCAATGCATTGTGGTGTGTGGTGAAAGGCCTTGCCGCAGCGCCGCCAGGAATGCTTTGCAATACCGGTGTATCTACTTCCAAAGCGCCACGCTCATTTAAGAATTCACGAATGGCATTTACCATTTTGGTACGCTTGATGAATGTTTCTTTAACCGTTGGATTTACGATCAGGTCTGCATAACGCTGCCTGTATCTGAATTCCGGATCCGTCACTTCATCAAAAGCTTCGCCATCCTTCTCCTTAACAATCGGTAACGGGCGTAATGATTTAGTAAGAATAGTGAACTCTCTTACATGAATAGAAGTCTCGCCGGTTTTGGTAGTGAACACGTAACCTTTGATACCAACGATATCACCAATGTCAATTAATTTTTTCCAAACGGTTTGATACATGCTTTTATCCTCTCCCGGGCATATATCATCCTGCTTAATATAAAACTGGATCTTGCCAACAGAATCCTGCAACACAGCAAAATTTGCTTTGCCCATATCCCGCACACTCATGATGCGGCCTGCAATGCAAACATCTGCAAAGTCAGTCTTATTCTCTTCGCCTTTATAATTCTCTTTTATGTAAACTGAAGTGGTGTTTACGGGATAAAGTGCTGCCGGGTAGGCATCAATTCCCATATTATTCAATTCTGTTAGTTTTTCCCTGCGGATAATCTCCTGTTCTGATAAATGTTGTGTCATATAATTAGTCATTGGTCATTAGTAATAAGCAGTCGTTCTGAAATAACTTAGAACTGATTGCTAATGGCCAATGACTAATGACTTTTTTATTTAGCTGCAAATATACCGCTTAAGCATGATTTGTGCATTTAGGGATTCGGCACTGTAATTGCAATTAATCTTTCATATTTTCCATTTAAATCAGCAACAATGAAAAGAATTTTAGTAGTTGTACTTTTTTCCAGCCTTTTTTATGGTTGTGATATAATTAAGCAATTGCCACAGGCAACCGGTGTTGGTGTTACAGAAGGGGAGGCAGGCGCAGGTATTAAAGAAGCATTAAGTCAGGGTTTGGCGGGTGCCGTACTAAAGTTAAACCGTGAGGATGGCTTTTTTAAAGACGCTTTTTATAAGATATTGATTCCCGAAGATGCCAGGAAGATCGAGAATACATTGCGGGATGTTGGATTGGGCAGCATGGTTGATAAAGCTATTCTGCAAATAAACCGCGGTGCCGAAGATGCCGCCGGTTATGCCAAACCCATTTTTGTGAATGCCATAAAAAGCATGACCATACAGGATGCAATCGGGCTGGTTAGAAATGGCGATACAAGTGCTACCCATTTCTTTAGAGAAAAAACAACGGCTCAATTAATGGCGGCATTTACACCCATCATCAAATCATCGCTTGATAAGGTAAATGCTACTAAATATTACAGCGATATGGTGAATAAATATAACAGCCTGCCCATTGTTTTTAAAAAAATTAATCCTGATCTTACCGGTTATGTAACCAACAGGGCAACAAATGCTTTGTTTGATTTGGTGGCGCAGGAAGAAAGAAATATCCGGAATAATTTTGCGGCGAGGACAACAGATCTTTTGAAAAGGGTTTTTGGCCAATATGGATTTTAATAGTCTGCCAATAGGACCTGCCAGGCTTCACTTACTTTTCCTTCATCGAGTAATTCTTTAGCATAACGATGAAGCTCTTTATCCATATCATCGGGATTGATGGAAAAATACTGAATGATGTTTTTTAATTTGTCATCATGAAATGAAGGGTCAACAAAAGGCATTTCATTTACATTGGCCAGCTGGCCTAAATTATTACCGGTAAGTATGCTGCTTTTGCGAATGCTGTCGGGAAGGGTATCTACACCGATACCCAGTTGTGTATTGGGTTTGGCAACTTTAAATAAATTCGTCTCATCAATTTTTGCATACCAGTCGCCCCCGAGCCGGGCCACATGGTTCAGTTTGGTTTGATCTATTTTATTGTTTTCATCCAAAATACTTTCATCAATATGCATGCAAAGTACTTCGCAAATTACCAGGTTGCCGGCGCCGCCTTGGTTGCCCAGAGGTTTTACTTCTAAAACTTTGCACTCTAGTTTTACTTTACTTTCTTTTACCATGGGCGGCGTAACCATGGTTGCTTTTTCTTCGGTAAAGCCGGCCTTAATAAATTCATTGGTACCTTTCGCAAATTCGCAACTGGCAAGAGAGGTTTGCTGCACCATATCAAAATCTACTATATTGATAACCACTTCAGGTACTTCCAAAACATTTTCTAAACTGTGTTTTGTGGTGTTGTCCCTAACTCTCCGGGCCGGTGAAAAAATAACCACAGGTGGATTGGAAGAAAATAAATTAAAAAAACTAAAAGGCGATAAATTTACCTGGCCTTCTTTATCTATTGTAGAAGCAAAACAAACCGGCCTGGGTGCAATAGCGTGCTGCAGATAGTTTTGTACATCGGCGGGTTTGATATCTTTTAAATTAATGATCATCTTATTTTTTTTATCGCAGAGAAAAGAAGAGGCAGAGTTTACGCAGAGTTTTTTTATAAATTAATATTTCAGCGTTTTCTCATTTCCCCTTTTTTTTCAGCGATTGGATTTTAACGCAGAGAAAATGAGTTTACGCAAAGGGTTAAAAATTATTTACTATTCTTTTAAAACCATCTTTTAAATATTGTACATTGAAGTTAATAAGATAACCTAGTCGTTTTTGATGATATAATTTAAGGTAAGTAATTACCTGAAAAATAAAAACAGGGGCCATTACTTCAACTGATTTGTTCTCAATAATAACTTCTTCCTCAACCAATAAATCAATTTCATAAGCCTTTCCTAAGGGAATATCTTTATAAACTAATTCTACCGGCACTTTAGCTCTCACTTTTAATCCTCGTATTTCAAGTTCTCTTTTCAATGCTAACTGATAAGCAGATTCCAATAATCCAGGCCCTAACTCTCTATGAACAGTTATTGCGGCATCAAGAATTATTCCTCCAATTTCATTTAACCTTTCAGTTGTCATAAAATACAATTTCAGCGATATCTCCTTTTCTCTTTTTCTCTGCGCTTAAATTTTCTTCAACGCCAATATTGAAAAATCACTTTCATCTTTTACAATCGTATTGCTCAATTTACCCAATGCATCAATCTCCATTTCTACCACATCACCTTCCTGTAACCACTGTGGTACAAAATCAGGATTGTTTAATAAACCCGTACCATTCAGTTCTAAAAAACAACCGGTGCCAACTGTGCCGCTGCCAATTACATCGCCAGGCATCATGTTAACGCCATAACTACAGCGTTCGACAATTTCTGCAAAGGTCCAGTCCATATCAGCCAGGTTGCCTTCGCTAACCTGTACGCCATTAACCCAACATTTCATTCCCAGGTTCCAGGCTTTACCGGTATGGTTTTCTTTGCAGGGCACTTCGTATTGTTCCAGTTCATCTAACGTAACCAGCATGGGGCCTATCACAGTTGAAAAATCTTTTCCTTTTGCCGGGCCAAGGTTCAGCAGCATTTCTTCCATCTGCAGGGTTCTTGCACTCATATCATTCATGATCATTAACCCGCCAATATATGCATCGGCATCGGCAGCTTTAATATTGCGGCCGGGCTTGCAAATTACAATAGCGGCTTCCAGTTCAAAATCCAATTTTTGAAAATGATCAGGCATGCAAACAATATTACCAGGACCCTGTATGCTGTTGTGATTGGAAAAATAAAAAATGGGGTATTGATCAAATTCAGGGATCATGTCAACCCTCCTGTTACGCCTGGCCGCCGCTACGTGCTGGCGGAAAGCATATCCATCCCTGCAGCTGGCCGGATTTGGTACCGGGGCAAATAATTCTGCATCGGCAAGCAGATCGCCCATCTCATCTCTTACCAAACGATCCTTAACCTTTTTTTCAACGGCTTTTGCCATGGGCATCAATTCATCCCAATAATTCAGGAACATTGACATGGTATTGGGCAGATCCCTGTGCAATTCTTCCATTGCATAAATTTTGCCGTCTACTACGATGCCTAACTGATCGTGGCCGTCTTTTAAAAATGTTACCAGCTTCATAAAAGTATTTTGAAGCTCAAAAATAACCTTTTAAAGCGATGGAAAAAGCCCCGATAATTTTGTTTAAAGAGTTTTTTATATAATTTTGTTTGTAATTAACCTCTATGCATTTCGATAAAATCCATAATAAGGGACAGGCCCGGTTATTTAACAATCAGTACCTGGAATATCTGACAAAAACCCATCCGCTGGTTATTTGGGGAATGTATTTACCCGTAATAGGTTTCATGTTGTATTTCAGCGCTTCCAAAATGTCTTTTACTGTTTTGCAAACAGCTTTAATTTTTATAGCCGGAATGCTTTTCTGGTCGATATTTGAATACACCATTCACCGGTTTGTATTTCATTTCTTTGCAGAAAGTGAACGGGCAAAAAAGATCGTTTATGTGATCCACGGCAATCATCATGAATATCCAAGGGATAAAGAACGTTTATTTATGCCGGCTGTACCCAGTTTATTGATCTCCTCCAGCATCTTTTTCTTAATGTACATTTTTGCTTACTTATTCAATAGTACAGGTTTTGTGTTTGCATTTTTCCCGGGGTTTGTAATGGGCTATTTAATTTATGGAAGCATGCATTATGCCATTCACGCCTGGAACCCTCCGTTTAAATGGATGAAACCTTTGTGGCGTAACCATCACCTGCATCACTATAAGAATGTGGAGCTGGGTTTTGGCGTAAGCTCTACTTTATGGGATCATATATTTGGTACGATGTTCGATCTTAAGAAAGAAAAAGATGATAAGGCAAAAGTCCAGGAGCTGATGTTTGGGAACAGTGCACATGCAAAGCAATTACAGGAACAATAGCCATCACCATTTTTCTTCTTCATCAAGATCACTTTCCCGTTGGCTGAATTGTTTGCGGGATCTTATTTTTTGCTGCTGCCTTTCAATGATCAGTGTGGCAATGATATTTCCGGCATCTTCGTTTGGATTTTCCTGCAGCAGTGATTTTAATTTCTGTTCATTTACATCAATGCGGTACAGGTATGCAATGAGTTTATCAAAATTGTTTTTTATGAGGTTGTTGATGTAAGCTGCCAATTCTGCACGTATTTCATTATAAGATATTTTTTCTGCAATTTCGATTGCAAGCTCTTTATTGATCAACCGGATTAATTCAGCATTTTCCATCAGCGAGATCATTTAATCATTTTAATCAGCGATTTGTTTTCCATTACACCCGTTCCAAACAAGGCAAAATCATATTTTACCGGGTCGGCCTTATCCAATGTACGCAAATATGCGGTTAATTCCAATGCGGTTTGCCAGTCAACAGGTTGCCTTTGTATTAATTTTAATGTTGTTGCAACCCTTGCCACATGTACATCTACCGGGCAAATGAGTTGCGATGGAGAAATGTTTTTCCAGATACCAAAATCAACTGCTTTGTCATCTTTGCGCACCATCCATCGCAAAAACATATTTAATCTTTTGCAGCTTGAATTTTTTTCAGGCGATGCAATGTGCTTGCGTGTTCTTTCAGGAATATCAGGCAACGAAAAAAAATAATGATAAAATCCTTTCAACGCATTTTCAACTGTTTCATCTTTTTTGCTCATCCATTGGGTAAAGGCAATTTCAAGAGAAGGGTGCTTTGTGTAATGCATTTTGAAAAAAGCGATGAAGTACATCAGGTCGGTTGCGTT
Source organism: Chitinophagaceae bacterium (assembly GCA_031416815.1). Classification (GTDB taxonomy): domain Bacteria; phylum Bacteroidota; class Bacteroidia; order Chitinophagales; family Chitinophagaceae; genus Ferruginibacter. The sequence goes on along the minus strand of JANOUJ010000549.1, from coordinate 23,140 downwards.
AAAAGTGCGGTGTTTGAAATGCAGCAGGCTTTTCAATTCCTTATCAGAATGCTCAAGGCAGAATGCATGCGGAGCATGATCCATCAGCTGCATCAGTTCTTTGGATTTGTTGATGATGGTGGTACGGTTTCCCCAGGCAAATATGGCTGCAAAAAAACCGGCAATTTCTATGTCTTGCTTTTTTGTGAAGAGATGTGGTATAGAAATAGGGTCGACTTTAATGAAAGAAGGTTGATTGTATAGATCAACCTTCTGCGCAAGATATTTTTTCAGATCATTTTTCACAGACCCATTCATTTATAAGTTCATTGTTTTTCATTTTTAAACAGCGCCGCAACAGCAATAAATACCCAAACGATGTTTACGATCATAGATGGGTAAGCATGGTGAACGAAGGTATTAATGGTAAAGAAAATGCCACCCAGCAAATTGCTTACAATATACCAGGCAGACGAACTTTTGACCTTACCATTAATGTTCAGGAAATAAGCACCTGTTATCAATACAGCGCCGACCCAGCCAATAATTTCTACCAGATAATTCATCTTTATGCATCTATCCGATTGCTTTTTTCAGATCTTCGATCAGATCATCAGCATCTTCAATACCAACACTTAATCTTATTAAACTATCGCCCAATCCGTTTTTAATGCGGTCTTCCCTGGGTATGCTGGCATGTGTCATGCTTGCCGGATGATTGATCAATGACTCAACACCACCTAAACTTTCGGCCAGCGAAAACAAATGGGTTGATGATAAAACTTTGGTGGCCGCTTCCATACTTTCATCTTTTAATTCAAAACTGATCATACCACCAAAGCCACGCATTTGTTTTTTTGCAACGATATAGCCGGCACTGTCTTCAAAACCCGGCCAGTAAACTTTTTTAACCTTTTCATGGTTGCGAAGCCAGTGTGCAATTTTTTCGCCATTCTCACAATGTTGCCTCATACGTACATGAAGGGTTTTAATTCCACGCAATACCAAGAAACAATCCATAGGTCCCGGAACAGCACCACAACTTTTTTGTATAAAATATAATTTTTCTCTCAGCCCGGCATCGTTCATCATCAACGCACCTTGTATCACATCACTATGGCCGCCTAAATATTTTGTGGCGGAATGCATTACAATATCGGCACCCTGGTCTAATGGGTTTTGGAGGTATGGTGATGCAAAAGTATTATCAACACAGAGTATGGCACCGGCTACTTTTGCTATGTCAGCAATAGCTGCAATATCTGTGATGTTCATTAGTGGATTTGTTGGCGTTTCCAGCCAGATCATTTTGGTATTGGGTGTAACAACAGCCTGTACATTGGCGGCATCTGATGTATCAACATAAATAAATTTGATGCCATAACGTTCCCATACTTTACTAAATAAACGGTAACTACCACCATACATGTCACTGGCTGCAATTACTTCATCGCCGGGGTTCAATAATTTTATTACACTATCGGTTGCAGCAACGCCGCTGCCAAAAGCCAGACCAAATGTTGCATTTTCAATTATGGCATAGGCATCTTCCAGTGCTTTGCGGGTGGGATTTTGGCTACGGGCATATTCATAGCCTTTGTGTTTTCCCGGTGCTTCCTGTACATAGGTACTTGTTTGATAAATGGGAGTCATGATGGCACCGGTGCTTGGGTCAGGTTCTGAACCGGCGTGAATGAATTTAGTAGCAAGCTTCATGCCCCTAACCCCTAAAGGGGAATTTGCATCGTTAATACTCATAATTTTTTTTACAAAAGTAAAGGGATTTTTTTTAAGCCTCTTTCCCGAAATAATCGGGATAAATAGGGGTTTTTGGAAAAGCAAGTTATATTACCTGTGCGGCACACAGGTATCGCCAGTTGTAGTTTTTATCGGCATGTGCAGCAAGTGGTTCTATTTTTTTATTGATAGCAGCTTTTGTAAGTATGCCGGCATTGGCCAGCTTTTTTTTCGCCTCATGTATATATTCCTGTACGTGTTTATCTTCCATCCAACTTTTTTGAGGGGGTTCAAACCCAACTTTTTCTTTTCGCCACACAATTTCATCAGGCAATTTTTTATCCATGGTTTGCCGCAATAAAAACTTGGTCCAGCCATCATGCATTTTTAATTGCGATGGCAACGAAAAAACAAACTCAACCAGTTCATGATTTAAAAACGGCAAACGTACTTCACGGCCATGTGCCATACTATTCCTGTCGGCAAACCGCAACAGTTCCTCCAGCCCCATTTCAGTAATGTTGAAGTGCAGCATATCATTCAGCTTGGTTACAATGGGTTTGTGAATGCCCACCCATTCCTGGTGTTTTATCTGGTTTAAAAAATCTGTACTGATATCCGGATGTGAGATGGTTTTTTTGTATTCTATTTTTTCGAGTTGCATGGCAGCATGCGAAGGCAGATAGGCAGCCACAATATTTTTTATATCCCACTGAAAGGGCTGGTTATTTCTACGAAAAGCCTTTCTTTCAATTTGAGTGGCACCCAGTTTATTCCTGCTAAGCACTTCCTGCAAAAACCAATGAATATATTTGGGGTAGCCTGCTAGCGTTTCATCAGCACCTTGTCCGTCCAGTAAAACTTTAACTCCATGCTTTTTAGCCAATTCAAAAACTTTGTACTGGGCAAAAATGCCTGAAGAATGAAAAGGCTCCTCCTGGTAGTAACAAAGTTTTTCAAAATCTTTTATCAGATCATCAGCATTGGGTTGGGTTTGATGATTGGAAATGTGTAAACCCGCCGAAACAATTTGAATATATTGTGATTCATCATTCTCAAACCCCGGAAAAACCGCCGAGAACGTTTGCAACATGTTGGCTGCATCATCGCCACTATTTTTTTGCAATTGGTTAATGGTGTAGGCAATTGAGGAACTGTCTAATCCCCCGCTTAAGTTTGTACCCAGGGCCACATCGCTTCGTAACCTTCTTTTTACAGAAAGGGTAAAAAGTTCTGTAAATTTTTCAATGGCATCAGCAGCCTGGATATCAATTCTCATTTCTTTGTTCAGGCTCCAGTACTTGTTAATCTTTGAAAGTTGATTTGACTTTGGCTCGTAGGTTAGGAAATGTGCCGGCGGCAGTGAATAAATGGCATCAAAAAAAGTTTGCTCTTTATCAACACAGTTTTGAACATGCCCCAGGGTGATATAGTTAAGGAGCATTTTATCGTCAATTTTTTTATCTACACCAATGGCCCAAAGGGCTTTCATTTCACTGGCAAAAATTAAATTGCCTTCATCTTCATAATAGTAAAATGGCTTTTCGCCAAAACGATCACGGGCTGCAAACATTTTTTCTTCTTTTTCATCCCACAGGGCAAAAGCAAACATGCCATCAAATTGTTGCAGGCATTTTTCTTTCCAGTAATCATAGGCAGCCAATATCACTTCGGTATCTGACTGTGTTGAAAAATGGTACCCTTTGTTTTGGAGAAATGACCTGATCTCAACATAATTGTAAATTTCGCCGTTGTAAACAATCTGATAGCGGTTTGCAAAGCCCATAGGCTGGGCTGCATGGGTGCTCAGGTCAATAACAGCAAGCCGCCTGTGCCCGAGATGAACCGTGTTTTTTTTATTGCTCCACATTCCTTCACCATCGGGTCCTCTATGCGCAAGCATATCGGTCATTTTTTTTAAATGAACGGGAGCGGTTGTATTAGGCGTATGTAATATTATTCCTGCGATTCCACACATTGTGTAAATATCTGCAAAAAAATATAACTGTTGAGAAAAGTGCCCAATAAGATTTACTGGAAGTTGATCGGCAACACAACTTTAATATCGCCCCATGCCATTATCAGGTCGCAACCATAAGTAGCCTGCTGGAACAGCATGGTAAAATATTCTATCTGCACATAGTTTTTAATTACGGGTACCTCTATTTCCACCAGGTCTTTCGTTTTATCAATATGCAGGCCCCAACTATACAGGTTCGTATTAATGATCAATTTCCATTTATCGGGGTATGGAATGCAATACATAATATAGCGGCCTGGTGAAATTTTTTCTTTGTTAATGGTAACCGGTTTAAAAAATTCAATTTCGGTGGCTTCATTGGCACCAAGGCGCCACTCCTGGCCATAGAATTGGATCACATTTTCTCCTGCCGATGAGTCTGCAAAAATTACCCTTCCTTTTTTTTGCGGGCGGCTGTAAATAACCCTGGCAACCGGGTGTGCCATATTTGGAGTAGTCATTTTTTGTTTGGGATAATCTTCGGGAAAATAACTTAAGTCCATGGGCGACTTATCAAGCGATAAAACGGAACTGTCCTTTACCGAAACCGGCAGGCGCATGGTTTTGGTTTCAACTGTTGCATCTTTGTTGGTAGGTTGTTTACAGGCAAAAAATAACCCTGATGCAATGATGCATGCGACCATGGAGTATCCTGTTTTTAAAAACATAATGTGCTGATTAAAATTCAACCGGTAAGTTACCTTTTACATAGGTTTTGTTGATGGTTAAAGATACTAAATCAGGGGTTTAATAATTCATCTAATTTGCCGGCACTGAATTTTTTAAGATCGGGAAAAAAGGCCCTGTAACAATCCTGCATACCTGTGTAATGCGCATTAAAGATCTTAAAAGCTATTTCGCTTTCGGTAAGGTAAGCCGAACGCCGTACTACACCACCCAGGCTTTTTTCAATACCCCATCTATGCCTGTAATTATACAGCCAGTCATATTCTTTCATGTATGGAAACACTTTTTTAAATGGCAGCGGAAAAAACGTTGTATAAGATTCCAGCAAATGATAGGTGCTTGCTGCAAATTTCTTTAGCTCCATTTCTGAACTGAATTCATTGGTATCATTTGCCAGAAAATGGTCGTACACAACATCTGCAAAAGCGCCCGAGTACAAACGGTATTGAGGCCTGAAATATGATTTGAGGTCACGGGTTGCCGGATGGGTATCGGTAAAATCATCAATAGCCCGGTGCAGTTTAATTCCTTTTTGAACAGGAAGGGGATAGTCAAACTGCTTTTTTCCTTTTATATAGTCGCTGATCATATTGCCAACCAGTATGGGTGGATTACTAAAAGACAGGTATGCATGGGCCAGATAGTTCATCGGGAATAAAGATACTTCGTTTTAAACAGCGGGCGGGCCCGTTAGTTTTTAATTGGTACAAAAAAGGTAAAGCCGCTTTCACTTTTTAACACAACCAAATCTTCTTTTATGTTTTTATTAAGAAATTGGAGCTATTGCAGGACTGTTAAGGGTTTCAAGAATACATTCGGAGTTTATTGCAAAGATCCGTTTACCACTTATACAACGATTAACCTTCATTAGCGTTGCCGGTACCATATTGCTTTTGTCATTAAAGCAGGGCTGCTACTTTTGAATTGAAATTAAGCTGCCGCCATGAAGCAGTTATTGTAAACAAACAAAAAGTATAGTTATGAAAAAGATCAAAACCGTTTTAACAGCAATCGTAATGCTGTTGTCCATCAGTTCATTTGCAACAGATCCTGAACCCGACAAAGTAACCCCTGTGGTAAAAGCTGCCTTCGAAAGTGATTTTTCCAAAGCCACCTTGGTTAAATGGGACAAGACAGATGAATTTTATTTCGCATCATTTTTACTGAACAATGTAAAAGTAGATGCGGCCTACACCGAATCAGGCGAGTTGCTCGGCACTTCCAGGAAAATTACAGCTGAACAGATGCCTTTAAGTATTTCGGTGGCACTTGCCGAGAATTATAGCGGCTATGAGGTTGACAATTCAGTTGTAGAATTAACCTTTGCTTCTGTAACCAGGTATTATGTTACGGTTTCAAACAAGAGCCAGGCAGTTAGATTAAAATGCTTCGGCAATGGTGACCTTGAAGTGGAAGGCAAAACAAAAAAGTGATGGTTGCCTTTTGTGATAAACCAAAAGCCCCTGTTAAAAAGCGGGGGCTTTTGGTCAGTCATAAGACTTTAAAAGAGGAACAAGTGCACCGGGTTTGAATTATAACCAATATCCAAGTAACTTCACTTTTATTTTTCAGCAGCAGCGCCATTATGATGAAGAAAACAGATAAAATTTATGTTGCAGGACACGCCGGCATGGTGGGCTCCGCAATTGTAAATGCATTGATCCATGGGGGCTTTTCCAACCTTGTATATCGCAGCTCAAACGATCTTGACCTGCGTAACCAGTCTGCTGTAGAATTTTTTTTCAACGCAGAAAAGCCACAGCATGTATTTTTAGCTGCCGCAAAAGTGGGTGGTATAGTTGCCAATAATACCTATCGGGCGGATTTTTTGTACGATAACCTGATGATCGTTTCAAACATCATTCATGCGGCACATAAAAATGCTGTCAGCAAATTATTATTCCTGGGGAGCTCCTGTATTTATCCCAAAATGGCTACGCAACCTATAAAAGAAGAATACCTGTTAACCGGCCCGCTGGAAACAACAAACGAACCTTATTCCATTGCCAAAATTGCCGGCATCAAATTATGTGAAACATACCGGGCGCAATACGGATCCAACTACATAAGCGTTATGCCAACAAACCTGTATGGCAAAAATGATAATTACCATCCTGAAAATTCACACGTGTTACCGGCTTTGATACGCAGGTTTCATGAAGCAAAAATGCAGGGTTTAAAAGAAGTAACTATTTGGGGCTCCGGAAATCCGTTAAGAGAATTTTTATTTGCAGATGACCTGGCGGATGCCTGTGTGTTTTTAATGGAAAATTACAATGAAAAAGAAATAATAAATATTGGTACCGGTACTGATATTTCCATAAAAGAATTGGCTGAAATGATCAGGGAAATTACAGGCTTTAAAGGCGGACTTGTTTTTGATACCAGCAAACCGGATGGTACACCACGCAAGTTATTGGATGTGTCGAAACTTAATGACATGGGCTGGCATTTTAAAACCGAACTTAAAGCGGGCATACAATTGGCCTATCAGGATTTTTTGCAGAAACAAATTTCAACACAACATGCGTAAAGATAAATTATGAAGACTGCTTTAATTACAGGCATAACCGGACAGGATGGAGCTTACCTTGCAGAATTGCTGCTGGGCAAAGGTTATATGGTACACGGTATTAAAAGACGTTCCTCTTTAATAAATACAAGCCGTATTGATCACCTGTACCAGGATCCGCATGAAAAAAATATACGCTTTAAAATGCATTACGGGGAACTTACAGATGGGCCAAACCTGATACGCATCATCCAGGAGACAAAACCCGATGAAATTTATAACCTGGGCGCCATGAGCCATGTTAAAGTGAGTTTTGATATTCCGGAATACACGGCCAATGCCGATGGTATTGGTGCCCTGCGGCTGATGGATGCATTGCGTATTTTAGGGATGGAAAAAACAACAAAAATATACCAGGCATCTACTTCTGAAATGTATGGTTTGGTGCAGGAAGTTCCGCAAAGTGAAACAACGCCTTTTTATCCCAGGAGCCCTTATGCGGTTGCAAAATTATACGCATACTGGATTGTTGTAAACTACCGGGAAGCTTATGATATGTTTGCCTGTAACGGAATTCTTTTTAATCATGAAAGCCCCTTACGGGGAGAAACTTTCGTAACACGAAAGATCACTATGGCGGTTGCTGCTATTGTACACGGCTTACAGGATACATTGTATTTGGGAAACCTGAACGCCCAACGTGATTGGGGCCATGCAAAGGATTATGCCGAAGCGATGTGGCTGATGCTGCAGCAGGAAAAGCCCGAAGATTTTGTAATTGCAACTGGTAAAACCACTACGGTACGGGATTTTGTTACCATGGCATTTAATGAAGTAGGCATCAGTTTAAGCTTTACTGGTGAAGGGTCCGAAGAAAAAGCTGTCATCGCTACATGCATCAATCCAGACTTTCAATTGCCAATTGGTAAGGAAGTAGTAGCGGTGGATCCGGATTATTTCAGGCCCACCGAAGTAGATTTGCTGATCGGTAATGCTGCCAAAGCAAAAGCAAAACTGGGTTGGGCACCAAAATATACACTTGCAGAAATTATTAAGGAAATGGTAGCTGCCGATGTTAAGCTGGTAAAAAAATCTTTGTTGAAATAGATTGTTTACCGTCCCGGAAGTGGCACAACCGGCAAACTTTCGTTGCCGTTTTCATTTACAGATTGCACTGCAAAAAAGTAATTGTCTTTTGAATAAGGTAAACGCATTTCAGTTTCTGTAGTAAAAATTTTTCTTTGCCAGAAAGCGCTGGTAGTTTCTCTAACTAAAACGTAATAGCCTTTTACTTTTCCAATATTGGGCTTTTGCCAATATAATAAAGTAGAATTTGTCAATCTTTTTACTTCCATTTTTACAGAGTCGGGCATGGCCGGTGCTTTAGATAAGTTAGCAAGATTAGCCAGATTCACCCCGGTGTTTTTACGCAGGTATTCATAATCAATATATTCTTCCAGGTCGCCGTATTGAATGCCATTCTCCATCCGTACATCCTGATGTTGCCTGGTATAATTCTCATTCATCTCTGTAATACGTACCGCTGCAAAGCCACGCTGTACGTAAGGTGTATGATCGCCGCCACGCAAAAAACGATCGTTGCGGTAAATTAAAACCACTTCCATATTATCAACATAGCGTTCGCCAATTTCTTTTACATAACGGGCAAGCTGGCGACTTTTGCCATCGTTCTCCAAACCAAGATTACGAATGTTGGCTGCAACTTTTTCTGTTTCGTAAGCCGACATGCCCTCGCTAAAAACACGAACCTTTGTATTGTTGATGATATTGGTTTCGTTGCTGTTGTTGCTGCCCATGATATCGTTATTCAACACCGCAACAATATTCCAGTTTTCTTTTTTTGCTTTTTCACTCATAAAAGCGGAACCCAGCAAACCCTGTTCTTCACCACTGACTGTGACAAAAATTATCGTGGCCGGAAAACCATGTTTGCTCATGATCCTTGCACATTCAATAACCGCAGCACAACCGCTGGCATCGTCGTTGGCGCCTGGTGCATCGCCAATGCGTTCTGTTGGGCTGCTACGCATATTATCCAAATGCCCGCTGATGATGAAGATGCGGTTATCATTGGGATCGGTGCCTTTAAGCGTGGCTACCACATTTCCTAAAAGCGTTACTGTATCAATTCTTCTTTTATCGGGTTGTAAAGTAGTGGTATCAATAAAAGCAGATAAACGCCCACCTGATTGTTTTGCAAATTCATTGAACTTGCCCAGCACCCAGTTACGGGCAGCACCAATACCCCGTTTGGGATTGGTTTGTGTGCTGAGTGTATTGCGGGTACCAAAAGCAACCATGCTTTTTATGTAAGATTTAAGAGAATCGGAAGATATTTCTTTTACCATCTTTTCAATTTCTGCATCACGCTGGATGGTGGTTTGTGCAGATGCTGTGTAACAGCAAAATGATATAGCCAGGAGGAATAGATGTTTCATAAGGTTTGAGTTTATCCTTAAAAATACGAAGAAAGTTCTGTTAATCGGGACCGGTCAAAATAAAAAAGTCGTTTTAGATAGTTAAAGTGTAAATGAAAAATGATCCCTGAATCACCTAAAAAAATTACTTTTGCTGCCTTAAACATTTACTATGAGTAGAGGACCGGTTTCTGAATTTATTGAGCATCATTACCGCCATTTTAATGCAGCGGCTTTAATGGATGCAGCCAAAGGATATGTAACGCACCTGGATGAAGGAGGTAAGATGATGATCACACTTGCCGGCGCTATGAGTACCGCCGAACTGGGGCTTAGTCTTGCTGAAATGATACGCCAGGATAAAGTGAGCATCATCAGTTGCACCGGCGCCAACCTGGAAGAAGATATTATGAACCTGGTGGCACATAGCCATTATAAAAGGGTGCCTAATTACAGAGATTTAAGTCCGCAGGAAGAATGGGACCTGCTGGAAAATCATTACAACCGGGTTACCGATACCTGTATTCCGGAAGAGGAAGCTTTCAGAAGATTGCAGCAGCATATTCATAAAATATGGAAAGATGCTGATGATAGCGGTGAACGTTATTTTCCGCATGAGTACATGTACAAGATGCTATTGAGTGGTGTGCTGGAGCAGTATTACGAGATTGATCCTAAGAACAGCTGGATGCTGGCCGCTGCACAAAAAGGTATTCCAATTGTAGTGCCGGGCTGGGAAGATAGTACGATGGGAAATATTTTTGCTTCGTACATTATTAAAAATGAAATGAAAGCTACCACCATGAAAAGCGGCATTGAATACATGGTTTGGCTGGCCGATTGGTACCGCAATAATTCAGCAGGAAAAGGTGTTGGCTTTTTCCAGATAGGTGGTGGTATTGCCGGCGACTTCCCCATCTGCGTTGTGCCCATGATGTACCAGGACCTGGAATGGCATGATGTACCTTTCTGGAGTTATTTCTGCCAGATAAGCGATTCCACCACTTCTTACGGTTCTTACTCCGGTTCTGTGCCCAACGAAAAAATTACCTGGGGTAAACTGGATATCAGCACACCAAAATTTATTGTAGAGAGTGATGCTACGATTGTGGCGCCGTTGATATTTGCTTGGATTTTGGGGTGGTAAAAATAACCCCCTCCGCCCCCTGAAGGGGGAATTTAGCAGTAAAATAATTTCTACATTTTTTCGCTAATTAAAAAGTGGCTTCATTTAAAACGAAGCCACTTTTATATTTTATAAGACTCTTAATTTCTGAAGTCTCCAGGTTCCCCCTTTAGGGAGCGGAGGGGGCTTTACCTCGTCCCCATATTCAACGGCGTATCTCTCTTCAACATATCATTCCTGTTCGCCATTTCCCAGGCTGTATGAAAGATCATGCGGCTTCTTTTTTCAAGCAAGGCAAAGTTTATTTTATCAACCGTATCGGTTGGTTTGTGATAATCAGCTTTAAGCATACCATCGTAGAAGAATAGAACCGGTACACCTTTACGGGCAAAATTGTAATGATCACTGCGGAAATAAATGCGGTTCTGGTCGTTGGGATCATCGAATTTATAATCCAATACCAGGTTGGTGTATTTGTTGTTGGCACCTTCGTTAATGATGGGCAGGTCGCTGCTTATTTTATCGTGCCCAATTACGTACACATAATTAAGGGTGTCAGCTGTTGTGCGTTCTGTATCTACCCGTCCTATCATATCAATATTCAGATCTACGGTGGTTTTATCCAACGGGAAAAAAGGATTGTCGCTGTAATATTCACTTCCCCACAGGCCTTTTTCTTCGCCGCTCACCGTCAAAAATACTATCGTCCTTCTGGGCCTGTTGCCTTCGTTAGCTGCTTTTTGAAAAGCTTCGGCCATTTGTATTACTGCTACAGTTCCGCTGCCATCATCATCGGCACCATAATTAATTTTTCCGTTGACGATGCCTATATGATCGTAATGGGCAGTAACAAAAACGTACTCATCTTTTTTATCGGTGCCTTCAATTACACCAACTACGTTGCTGGCATTTATAGTGGTACGGAATTTTTCAAATTTGTAAGCAATTTTTGCTTTGCTTTCCGTCATCCATTGGTTTGCTATTGTTCCATTTGTCTTTACAATTTTCAGCAGTGTATCAAAATTGTTACCTACAATTGTTTTTGCAAATGCATGAGAGAGTTGTGCAAAATTTAAAGTTTTACCGGCCGTATTTGCCCTTGGATAATATACACCGGTTTTTTTGCCATTGGCTACAGTACGCTCATTAAAGGTTTCCTGGCTGGGATTAATTACGAGTACACCGGTTGCTCCTTTGGCAGCAGCTGCCTGCAGTTTTTTTGTAACGCCGGGGAAGGTCCAGGTGCTGGCACGGCTGGTTCCGCTTAAAAAAAATTTTCCGTCTTTCTTAGGTTCACCCAGGAAGATGACCACGATCTTTCCTTTTACATCCAGTCCTGTATAGTCACTGTATTTTTCATCATCAATACCATAACCCGCAAAAATGACCTTGTTGCCTTTGAATTTACCGGTTTCGTTGCTGTTTAACTGCATAAGAAAATCTTTACCGTATTCTGCGGCTTTACCGCCAACAGTTAGTTGTGCTTTTTTTAAACTATCCTGGTACAGGGGATAGAACTGCTGGTAACCTTTTAATGCATCTACAGGTTTTAAGCCCATAGCTTTAAATTGTGTTTCAATATACGCAGCAGCCTTGCGCTGGCCTTCGGTACCGGTTTCACGGCCTTCCATTTCGGCACCGGCAATAATACTGAGGTGTTTGTTAAGGTTGCTGCCGGTAATTAAAGCGGCATATTTTGCAGAAGCATCCGTTTGTGCAAACGAAAGATTGACAGCTGCAAAAAGGAAAACAAATAAGAATAATTTTTTCATTTTAAAAGTTTAGTGAACGGCCCGCCGGATGAATTCCGTTGGGACGGGCAAAATAATCAAAACAGTAAAGCCCTGCTTTTATTTTTGATAAACGGCGTTAAGAATGCTAAAGTTTAACAGGAAATTTTTGCTACCCGGTTTTGATGACGGCCACCTTCAAAAGCGGTGTTCATAAAGATGTCGAGCATTTTTTCAGCATCACCGTCACGTACAAAGCGGGCAGGAATACAGATGATGTTGGCATCGTTGTGTTTGCGGGCAAGTTCCGCCAGTTCTTCGCCCCAGCAAATGGCAGCTCTTATGCCCTGGTGTTTATTTGCTGTTATGGCAACACCATTGGCGCTGCCACATAATAAAATACCAAAAGCGGCTTCGCCTTTTTCAACAGCCGAGGCAACAGGGTGAGCAAAATCGGGGTAGTCTACAGAATCTTTATTGTAAGTTCCAAAGTCATTAAATTTTAAACCTTCTCCTTCCAGTACAGATATCAGGTCTTCTTTGCAATCAAATCCTGCATGGTCGCATCCAATGGCAATGGGGAGTGTTAGGTTGAACGGAGACATTTCGGTTAAGAGTTATGAGTTATGAAAATTCTTTGCACTAAAGTTAACTCTTAATTCATAATCCAACATTCATTATTTGCCTTAGCTCCATTCTTTTTCTTCCTTCGCTTTTCTGCGGTCAACCCGCCCAACAAGCTGTATGCTTATCCAGTAAAGCAATAAGAGAGGAATGGCTACAATTACCTGGCTTGTAATATCCGGCGAAGGGGTAATAATAGCAGAGATCAGCAGTATTAAAACAAATGCATATTTTGAATATCTTTTTAGAAAGCTGGCGCTTATCAACCCTATTTTTGCTAAAACATAGGCCAATATGGGCAACTCAAAAGCAATACCGCATCCTAAAATGAGGTTTGTAAGACTGTCTATATAATCATTGATACTTGGTTGATATTCGATGGCGCCGGACGTACCCAACGTGAAAGACGCCAAAAAATTAAAGGTAAAAGGGGCCAGTAAATAATAGCCGAAAGCTGCACCTAAAAAGAAGCAGAACGAAACCCAGAAAATGCTTCCTCTTGCATATTTTTTTTCTTTAGCTGAGAGTGCAGGCGTAATAAACCGCCATAATTCAAAAAAAATATACGGGAAGGCAACAATAACAGCGCCGATCATGGCGATACTCAATGCAGAAGTGAACGTGCCGTTAACCTGCGTAACCAGAAATTTGATCTTTACAGGCGGCATACATAAACTATCTCCAATGCCCAGCCAATGGCCAAACTGGCATAGAGTACTATACGTAATAAAACTTTCGCTCGATGGTGCCAATATGATATTGTCATACACCCAATCTCTGAATATAAAAATAACGATGGCCGCCACCAGCCAGACAATAACACTCCGCATGAGGTGCCAGCGTAAAGCCTCCAGGTGACCCATAAAGGACATCTCTTCCGGCTCTGCCGCCTGCTTATTGCGCAGGCGCTTAAAAAACTGTTTTCTGTCTGAAGTATCTGTAGCCAATGATATAAAATTTGTGTGCCCGGTAAAGACTTACCGGAGGATTGCAAAGGTAAAGCACTAAAGCATTAGTTAAGCAGTTGTTTGTTTTTAAGTCTCCGTTGATAGAAAAAGAGAAGCCCCTGTAGAAACAGGGGCCGTTACCAAAACTAACTGCTTATGAGAAATTTGAATTGTTCGTATTTAACTACTTCGCTTTTAAATTCTCCTTCTTCACTTTCCGGTTATCGCGGTAGTATTTATATAAACGCAAAATGAATGCCAAAGGTTTTATTTTTATTGTTAAGTGTTTCATAATACCTGGTGCCTACAAAAAACCTAATAATTATGTAACGAAAAAACAGAATTATTATTTTTTAAAATGTTCGTTTATTCTTTTTTTAAGTTGAGAAAGAACGTTTCTGCAGCACTTGGTTATAGACTTTCTCTACCAGCAGGAGTTTAATCCAAATAAAAAAGCACGCTGATTTTTAGCGTGCTATCAAAGTTCTTTAAGTGTTTAACTATTTAATAAAGCCTTTAATGAGGTCCATTAAACCGCCACCGCCATTTTTTTGTTGTTGATTTTGGGCTCCGCCTGCCAGCTTTGAAACAATATCCATTAACCCACCGCCACCGCCGGCACTTTGTTCCCCGTTCCCGGTAAACTGTCCAATTAAATTCTCAAAGTTAAATCCACTGTTCCCACTGTTTTGTTGTTCCTGTACCACTTCGGTAGTTTTTCCACCGGTTATGGAGTTCAATAAGCCTTCCAGGGAAAAAGTATTGTTTGCCGGATCGTTGGTTTTATTGATCAGGTTACTGATCACATCCGGTATTAAACTGTTGGCTACATTATTTGCCTTGTTGCCGCCAATATTAAATTTACTCATTAGTTTACCGGCAAAATGCCCAATCATCATATTTACCATTGGATTGCTCAGCAAGTCGCTTTTATTACCGCCTTGCCCGCCCTTATTGGTAAACATCGAAATAATGCTTTGCAAACCACCGCCGGCAACCATATTGCGTAATCCTGATGCCACGGTATTGGTAGCTTCGGCCACCACTTCATTATTATGTTCATTCGGTACATCGGGGTTGTTTATTACCGACTCGTTTGCGGTTCCTTTCACCAGGTTAAATAATTCTTTTAACATGCTTTAGGTTTTTTGAGTTGATGAGTATTTACCCAAATGAGGGGTGATAGTATTCGAATGAAGTTATTGAAAAAACCTTTAATTCTGTGTTGTTAATTTTTCGGCATTCTCTGCAAATTGCAAAGCCTCTAAAAATTCCTGTATTTCGCCGTTTAGTATCGTATCTAAATTATATACGGTTAAGCCGATGCGGTGATCCGTAACCCTGCCCTGAGGGTAATTATACGTCCGTATTTTGGCGCTCCTGTCGCCGGTGCTGACCAAACTTTTTCGCATATGTGCGGTAGCTTCCTCCACTTTTTTAACCTCTTCTTCATACAACCGGGTCCTGAGCATTTCCATCGCTTTTAACCGGTTGCCCAACTGGCTCCGGTCTGTCTGGCACATCACCACAATACCTGTTGGTTTATGGGTAAGGAAAACCTTCGTTTCTACTTTATTTACATTCTGTCCGCCGGCACCACCACTCCTGGCAGTTTCCATTTTCACATCACTTTCTTTTAATTCCACATCCACTTCTTCGGCTTCGGGCATTACTGCTACCGTTACAGCGCTGGTATGCACCCGGCCGCTGGCTTCTGTATCAGGCACACGTTGCACCCGGTGTACACCACTTTCAAATTTTAAAACACCATACACATCATCCCCAATAACTTCTACCTGCACTTCTTTGTAACCACCAACAGTTCCTTCGCTTTCGCTTAATATGGCTGTTTTCCAACCCTTTTTTTCGCAATATTTTAAATACATGCGCAGCAGGTCGCCTGCAAAAAGCGAGGCTTCGTCACCACCGGTTCCCGCCCTTATTTCCAAAATGGCATTCTTTTCATCATAAGGGTCTTTGGGGATGAGCATATTGCGGAGTGTTTTCTCCATCACTTCTTTTGTTGACTCCAGTTCGGGTAATTCCATTTTGGCAAGATTGCGCATTTCCTCATCATCACCATTCAGCACTTCTTTGTTAAATTCAATATCGTCAAGCAGTTTAACATAAGCATTGCGGGCATTTACAATTTTTTCCAGGCTTCTGTATTCTTTGCTGGTGGCTGTAAATTTTTTGTTGTCCCCTACGATCTCGGGATTGGTGAGTGCAACTCCCAGGTTATCGAACCTTCCTTTTATAGCATCTAATTTATCTAACATAGGCCCCTAACCCCTAAAGGGGGATAATTGTGTTTTGTTATTAATTTTGTTACAGGCTTTTGTACAATAATTGAACATCGTTGTGAACTTGTTCTGTTGTTCTTTTCTTTTAGTAAAAGGAAAGAACAACCTCACTTGTACTACATACCTTTGCTGAACTTTAATTGTGTTTTACTTGTGCATGGTCAGACGAGGGCGTCAGACCATGTACGCCCAACCAAAAGGTCTGACGACCTCGTCTGACCATTTGGTTGGGCGGCAAATTTACAATATATCAACCAATCATTTTGTACAGAAAATTTTCAGCAGATAAGATATTCGATTGTTATCAATTCCTGCAGGGGAAGGTATTGATTACAGATGACGTGGGTGTTATTGTTGATATTATTGATGAAAAAACAGCTGGTGATGATGTTGAAAAACTAAAAGGACTACTTTGCCCTGGCTTTATTAATGCACATTGCCACCTGGAGCTGTCGCACATGAAAGGCCACATACCTAAACACACGGGCCTTGTTGACTTTGTTTTAAAAGTAGTGACTGAACGGCATTATGCGGAGGATGAAATATTTAATGCCATAGAAAATGCTGAAGATGAAATGCTGCAAAATGGTATTGTTGCAGTAGGCGATATTTGCAACAACATACTTTCTATTCCTCAAAAAGCCAAAGCAAGATTACAGTATCATAATTTTATTGAAGCCAGTGGTTTTGTACCGGAACTTGCAAAAGACAGGTTTGATAGATCTATGGGAATTCTTAATGAATACAAATCAAGTATCAAGTATCAAGTATCAAGTATCAACCCGCATGCACCTTACTCAGTTTCACCCGCCATGTTTGGGATGATCAATGATCTGCCCAACAACAATTTACTAACCATTCACAACCAGGAGGCCACCGCCGAAAATGAGTTTTTTGAAAATGGCACCGGAGATTTTTTAAGGCTGTACAAACAAATGGGCATTGATATTTCTTTTTTTAAGCCCTCCCAAAACACAAGTTTGCAAACCTGGTTACCCTATTTTACAAAAGCGCAATCACTCATTTTGGTACATAATGTAACTACCTCAGCAGCAGATCTGGAATTTGTAAAACGATCAACTAATAACTATCAACTATCAACTTTCTTTTGCCTTTGCCCCAACGCCAATCTATACATCAGTAATACTTTGCCGGATGTGAAGATGTTGATGGAACATACAGATAATATTGTATTGGGCACCGATAGCCTTGCATCAAACGATCAGTTGAGTATTTTGGCCGAAATTAAAACGCTGCAAAATAATTTTAAGGAGTTTGAGCTGGCAACCTTACTGAAATGGGCTACCAGCAATGGCGCCAAAGCATTGCACATGAATGAGCGCCTCGGCAGTTTTGAAAAAGGAAAACAACCGGGCGTAATTTTGATTGATGAAATTGATCTTGAAAAAGTAAAAAGGCTTATCTGATCTAACGAAATAAATTAATCTCCACCGCCTCCACATCCACCACTGCACCCTCCGCCACCACTGTCGCCGCCACTATCACTGCTGCCCGAGTCACTTGTATTTCTATCGCTCCAATCGCCGCTTGCACCACCTCCCCCAAAATCTCCGCCACCCAATTCCACAGCACCTGAACCACCAAAATAGGTAGATAATGAATCGTTGGAATAGTAAGTATTTGAACTGTAGGCACCATACGCCGTTTTTTCCCGGGAGCTGTAATTTTTTTCTTTTAATTGCTCTTTGTCGAATTTGGTTTCGCCCCAAATGTCTGTTGGCGGTACAAAACCAAATTCGCTTGCATAAAATTCAACCGTATCTAAATATTGTGCATTAAACCTGCCGGTCTCGTCCGCCATGGGTATCAGCTCGGGGTGATGATCGAACTGGTAGCAGATAACCTCGTCACAAAACTGCCTGTATGCGCTGGTAAAAAGTATGTGCTCGTGCCATATTACGTCAATTATTTTTGATGGCGTTACATGAAAATCACTCACCACACCGAGGTACACAAATTTTTTGTATTCCGAAATGGCTTTTAACGCAAACTTATCACTCCAGCCGTGTTTGCGGGCAATTTTTGCAGCAAAGGCTTTGCTGAATGCATCAGGCCCGCCAAATGCGGCCGTAACTTTTTGCCAGAGATTTATTGGTACCAGGTGATCAAAATGATAGCCTCTTAATTTTAACCAAAGTTCTTTTTTGTTCATACCAGGCAGTTTTTTTTAAAGATAATAAGGGAACAATAAAATAAAGAAATATAAAAGCGAAATAGCATTATATTCATAAACTAATATGAAAAATAACACCATACTGGTTTTTGGTACGGGCCATTTGGCTTACCGCATCACCCATAAATTAACGGCCGGCAATTACCATGTTATTCATGTGGCAACTGGTGAAATTATTCATAGCACAAAATCTGTTTCGCTGATAGAAAACCTGCAGCAACACCTGCATAATATAGAAATAGATGCCCTTAAAATGATCTATCTGCTCGATGAAAAAGATGAGGTTAACCTGCAGCTGATCATTGCACTCATTTCTTTGTATCCCGGAGTTTGCATAACGGCTTCGTTGTTTAACGAAAACCTGATACCACATTTACAGTCAGAACATAATAACGTAACTATTTTTAATCCGGCAAAAATAGCAGCACCTTATTTTGTTGCAGCTTTATTGCAACCCTTAACCAGGAAAGTAGAGACAGGTGTAATTAATAATGTAGCTCACATCAGCAATAAAAAAAACGACAACCTGATCAAAAAACTTTTATTGGCTTTTACCGGATTGACAGCGGGTGCCATTTTGTTTTTTCATTTTTACGAAAAATTATCCTGGGTCGATTCTCTTTATTTTGTGGTTGTAACTGTTGCAACTGTTGGTTATGGAGATATTAACCTGGTAAACTCTGA
This sequence comes from Chitinophagaceae bacterium, assembly GCA_031416815.1. Classification (GTDB taxonomy): domain Bacteria; phylum Bacteroidota; class Bacteroidia; order Chitinophagales; family Chitinophagaceae; genus Ferruginibacter. The sequence goes on along the minus strand of JANOUJ010000549.1, from coordinate 4,159 downwards.
TGCTTTGAGCAAAATATTTGCGGTATTGCTTATACTGGCTTCTACCTTTTTTATCTGGATGATCTTTTCATTAACCATTGACCATGTTTTAAAAAAACGCATCATGCTGGCTTTGGGAAGAAAAAAATATCATTATAAGAATCATATTATTCTTTGCGGCCTGGGCAGGTTGGGTTATTTTATTGCCGAAGAATTGTTGCAAAAAGGTGAAAGGCTTATCATCATTGAGCAAAATGAAGATGGGCGTTACCTGGATTATTTCAGGCAATTGGGTGCAGATGTTTACATTGGCGATGGCCGGATTTCTAAAGTACTTGATGATACCAATGTTTCCGAAGCCCGTGCATTAATGTCAGTTATTAATAATGATGCGGTTAACCTGGAAATAGGGTTAAACTCACGCTCTTTTCAACCAAACATCCGCCTGATACTTAGAATATTTGATGAGCAGATGGCAAAAAAGATAAAAGAGTATCTCAATATTCACCTTACACTAAGTGCCAGTGATATTGCCGATGAAAAATTTTATGAAGTTTTGAAATGATCTTTTACAGCACTTCATGCAATACCAACAGGGTTTTCATTTGTCCAAAATCATGTATGTGCAAGGCGTAATACTCCAGGTACCTTAATAAAAGCAATCTTCTTATTTCTCCGTTCAGGTTAAATTGTTCCAGCTCGCCAGGCTGCATTACTTTCAGTAACTGTGCGGTGAGTTCAGCATGTGTACCTTCAATAAAATTGGGGTGTGTAGGTTGATGATCGATAAAGTGTCCTTCCTGGAGGTCTAAGAATAAATGGCTGCTGCTGTAGTTATCTATCATCCTGAATCCAAAAAAATGAGTGAGGTGAAGGGTAAAGAAGAGCGCAAAATTTGCTGCAATAATTTTATCTGCCTGGTCAAGCACTAAAAAGGACTCTTCACAAAAATTATACAGATCGGCATTGGCTTCGGGTTGCTTTAAACACTTGTGCAGCAACTCGGCCATAAAAGAACCGATACTGTTCTTAATAACATCGCTTAACAATTTTGAATAAAGACAAGCCCAGGAGAATTCTTTGATCCGTTGCATGGATCTGTTTTCAGTGCGGTAAACAACCAGGTCTAAAATAGCGGTGGGTTGAAAATGATTTGCTTTGGCTGCTGATTTTTTGGAAGTACGAACGCCGTTCACCATATAGGTTTGTATGCCGAACATTTCGGTAAATATGGTAACCACCAGGCTGGTCTCGCCATATTTAATGCTTCGTAAAACAATGCCCTTGGTTTTGTGTGTCATGGCCTCTGTTAATCCGTTAATCCGTTAATTGGTTAATCCGTTTAAACAGATTACCCAAATATGTCTAACAACTTCATTTCAAAAATACCAACATCTTATCAGCTTAATCATTCAGTTAACAGTAAATAGATTTTCTTTGCACAATTATTAATTATCCATTATAAAATTATCCATTAATTATATGTGGCAGCGCTTGGGAAAATTTGTACTGACTTTCAGAAAGGGTTTATTAATTCTGTTATTATTGGTAACAGTTGTAATGGGTTACTTCGCATCAAAAGTTAAGCTTAGTTACGAATTTTCCAAAGCCATACCTACCGATAATGCCAAATACATCGAATACAAAGCTTTTAAAGCAAAATTTGGCGACGATGGAAACCTGCTGGTGGCAGGCATACAAACGGATAGTTTGTTTAAGCTGTCTTTTTTTAATGCTTACAAAGAACTGCACCAGCAGCTAAAAAAGATCCAGCACGTTGAAAATGTTTTAAGTGTGCCGGCTGCAGTTGACTTGCACAAAGATTCTTTAACAGAAAAACTGGTTGCCCGTAAAATATTTTCAGATTCCATTGCAACACAGGCAGCATTGGATAGTGCGGCAGATCATTTTTACAATCTCCCATTTTACAGAACCCTGCTATACTCGCAGAGTCCTGCGGGCAATCCTCAAACAAAAGCATACCTCGTTGGTGTTCGTATCAACAAGGATATACTTAACTCCAAAGCACGTACAGCAGTAATAAATAATATCAAACTTGTTGTAAAACAATTTGAAGAAAAAACAAAAACCGAAGTTCATGTAAGTGGCCTGCCATTGATTCGAACCGTTGTTGCCGACCGGATACAAAATGAAATGAAATACTTTTTATTCGGCTCTCTTTTATTAAGTACGCTCATTCTGTTGCTTTTTTTCCGCTCCATCAGTACAACGCTGCTTTCTTTACTGGTAGTTGTTGTGGGAGTAATATGGAGTGTTGGAGTTTTGTATTTATGTGGATACCAGATTACTTTGCTAACTGCATTAATACCCTGCCTGGTTGTAGTGATAGGCATACCCAATTGTATTTACTTCATCAATAAATACCATAGTTCTTATTTACATCGCATTTCGACTCCGCTTATTTCGACTCTGCCTATTTCGACTCCGCTCAATACTGAAGCCGTTGATCCTTCCACTTCGCTCAGGACACTAGCGCTGGAAGACATGGTAAGTAAGATGGGGGTAGTTACCTTATTTTGTAACCTTACGGCCGCCATTGGGTTTGCAGTTTTTGCATTAACCAAAAGCGCTATTTTAAGTGAGTTTGGCGTTGTGGCTGGTATCAGTATCATGATCATTTTTGTTATCTCGTTCATCTTACTGCCGGCGGCGCTCAGTTATTTACCTGCACCAAATGCATCACAAATAAAATACCTGAACAACAGGTGGCTTACCAATTTTTTAATAACTATTGAAAGATGGGTGGTGCATCGTAAAAAAACTGTGTATGCAGTTACAGCTGTTGTTTTAGTGTTTGCAGTGATGGGCATTTTTAAATTAAAAAGCGTTTCGTTCATTGTAGACGATTTGCCAAAAACAGATAAAATATATACCGACCTTAAATTTTTTGAAAAGAATTTTAATGGGGTAATGCCCCTGGAGATTGTAGTTGACACCAAAAAGCGGAATGGGCTTGCCGGTATGAGGGCATTACTGGTGTACGAAAAAGTAGACGCACTTTCGGCCTATATCACAACACAAAAAGAAATGAGCAGGCCGCTGAGCATTGCAGAAGGACTAAAATTTGCCAAGCAGGCTTTTTTTGAAGGCGATTCTGCCAATTATTTACTTCCCAATAGTTTTGACGGGGCTTTTGTTGGAGAATACCTTAAGCCGGGCAAAAAAGACAGCAGCGGAAACGACGGCCTTACCACGCTATTAACAAGCTTCATTGACACAGCCCGGCAGCGTACCCGTATCAGCATAACCATGGCGGATGTAGGAACCGAAAAACTGCCGCCATTGCTCGATTCTATTCAGCAAAAAGCAAATGAAATATTCGATACAGCCACTTACAAAGTGCAACTTACCGGCACCAGCATTACTTTTTTAGAAGGCAGCCGTTTTATAGTGAATGGTTTAAAGGATAGTATTTTTTGGGCCTTTCTGTTAATTGCGCTGTGTATGCTTTACTTGTTTAAATCTGCACGTATTTTATTGTGCTCACTCATACCAAATGTTATTCCGCTGGTGATAACGGCTGGTATTATGGGCTGGGCAGGTGTTCCCTTAAAACCATCTACTGTATTGGTTTTTAGCGTTGCACTGGGCATTGCTGTCGATATTACAATCAGGTTCCTGGTAAATTATAAACAGGAGTTGCCGGCTTACAACTACAATGTGCCCGGGACGGTGAGCGCCACCATAAAAAATACGGGCTTAAGTATTGTGTATACCGCCCTGGTTTTAATTGCCGGGTTTATTATTTTTTGCGTCAGCGATTTTGGCGGTACAAAGGCGCTTGGCTGGTTAACATCTGCAACCTTATTGATAGCCACATTAACCAACCTGGTTCTATTGCCTGTTTTATTGCTTTTATTTGCTCCTAAAAAAGCCGGAGTAAAAAAGGGGTAAACTTTTTACAATCGTTTAATACCAGGGGTTTTGGGAAAAGCAGCGCCGGAAAATGCTTTCAGTTTAAGAAAAGCAGCGGAAAGCATAATAAAATTGTCAAAGTATTTGATATTTACAGGGAATCTGAATTATATTTGTCGGTATAAACTATTATGCAAATGAGAAAATTTACATTAATCTTGGCAGCCATATTTGTATTTGTACTAGATGCATCTGCCCAGAATCGTACAGTAAGTGGTAAAGTTACTGACGAAAAAGGCGCTCC
>JANOUJ010000548.1:0-3505 GCA_031416815.1 Chitinophagaceae bacterium | reverse complement strand
ACTTATTTTGCATCTATCACAAAAGCAGATGCAATTGTTGCTGATTTAAAAGGAATTTACAGGAATAAAATAACATCAAGAAAATACTGGAGTTTGTAACAAGTCAAAAATTAAAAAGTAAAAAGTTGTGCATCATTTTTGAATTTTAACTTTTGAATTTTGAATTAAAAAATGATCAATACTTTTCATACAAAAGATCTAACTCAATCCTCCTTTCTCATTACCGGGGGTGCTGGTTTTATTGGCAGCCATATTGCAGATTATTTATTAAGAAATGGCGCTAAAAAAGTAAGGGTGCTTGATAATTTAGCAAACGGGTTTCAATCTAACCTTGATATCTTAACACAATTCAACCAATTTGAATTTATTGAAGGAGATATCAGGAATTTAGATACCTGTCAGCAGGCTTGTGCAGGCATGGATTTTGTAAGCCACCAGGCTGCATTGGGATCTGTACCACGTAGTATTAAAGAACCCGTTTATTTTACGGAGGTTAATATTGGTGGCTTTGCAAATATACTCAAGGCTGCAGGTGATAACGATATCAAACAATTTGTCTACGCATCCTCATCCTCTGTTTATGGTGATGAACCTACATTACCCAAGCAGGAAAATAACGTTGGCAATTGCTTATCGCCGTATGCAGCAACTAAAAAAACAAATGAATTATATGCACAGGTTTTTGCCGATGTGTACGGTTTAAAGCTGATGGGATTCAGGTATTTTAATATTTTTGGACCACGACAGGACCCTGACGGGGCTTATGCAGCGGTAATTCCGCTGTTTGTAAAACATATTATGAAGCGGACCGAAGTTTTTATAAACGGAGATGGCGCACAAACACGTGATTTTACTTTTATTGACAATGCCGTGCAGGTAAATATAAAAGGAATGCTCACAGATAATAATGAAGCATTGAACAAAGTGTACAATATTGCCATGGGCGAGAATTTTTCGATAAATTATTTGTACAATGCCTGTGTAAATTATTTAGAAAGTGATTTTGCTGCAACATACAGAGAGCCAAGAGCTGGAGACATCAGGGATTCTTTAGCTGATATTACGTTGGCAAAAAAATTACTGGATTATGAACCTGTTAAGAAATTTGAAGCAGGTTTGGAAGAGACAATAGAATTCTTTAAACAAAAGTATCTTAATGGATAATTGATAATTTTTCTGAAATAAAAGCTGATTTTGAAATTGCATGCAGCTTAATTCAGCAAACATTATTCATTACCAAATTATCCATTATCAATTAAAAAATATGCCCATTATAGAAACAGCATTTCCCGGCCTCATAATTTTTGAACCAACTGTAATAAAAGACAGCAGGGGCTATTTTTTTGAAAGCTACAATGAAAAATTATTTGATGCCAACGGAATTACTACACGGTTTGTGCAGGACAACCAGTCAAAATCCTCCTACGGTGTAATACGGGGACTGCACTACCAGTTAAATCCGTATGCACAAACCAAATTGGTAAGGGTACTGAGTGGAAGCATTATGGATGTCGCTGTCGATATTCGAAAAGGTTCGCCTACGTATGGCAAAGCGTTCTGCCTGGAATTATCGGCTGAGAACAATAAGCAATTGTTGATCCCAAATGGATTTGCACATGGGTTTTCGGTATTGAGTGAAACAGCAGAAGTAATGTATAAATGCGATAACTTTTACAATAAAGAATCTGAAGCCGGTATTCTTTACAATGATGCCGGGCTAAATATTGACTGGAAGATCCCTACCGATAAAGCCATCATTTCTGAAAAAGACATGCAACAACCCTCTTTGTTGAATTGTAAAAACAACTTTGTTTTTGAGCAATAAACAATTCACCATATTAGTCACAGGGTCAAACGGGCAACTGGGCGAGGCCTTACAACTGTTAGCAGCGGACTTCCCTGATCACCGGTTTTTATTTACTACAAAAGATGATCTGGATATTGTACAGCCTGCAGCATTAGAAAAATATTTTTCGGCCCATTCAATCAGTTTCTGCATTAATTGTGCGGCCTACACAGCAGTCGATAAAGCAGAATCTGACAAAGAAAATGCTTTTTTGGTGAATGCAAATGCCGTTGCTTCCCTTGCTGATATTTGCCATAAACATAAAACCCAACTTATTCATATTTCTACCGATTATGTTTTTGATGGCACAGCCAATCAACCTTATATAGAAACAGACAGAACAAACCCGGTAAGTATTTACGGCCAGTCAAAAATGCAGGGCGAAGAGCTGGCACTCAGGAATGAGCCCTCCGCAATCATCATCCGCACTTCCTGGTTATATTCTTCCGTTAAAAACAATTTTGTAACGACCATGTTGCGGTTGATGAAGGAGAAAGAAAGCATCGGTGTAGTGAATGACCAGTTTGGTTGCCCAACCTACGCTGCAGACCTTGCTGCTGCTATTATGCAGATCATTGTATCTGGCAAAAGTCCTGAAAACCCCGGCATTTATCACTATACCAATGCAGGTATTATCAACTGGTATGATTTTGCACTTGCGGTAAAAAAATTAACGGGTAGCAATTGTACAGTAAATCCTATTACAACTGCTGAATATCCCACAGCGGCAAAGCGGCCTGCTTATTCGGTGTTAGATACTACCAAAATTAAAGACATATTTGATATTGATGTTTCTGATTGGGAGACCAGCTTGCAGAAATGTTTATTCGAACATGCATAAAAAAACATCCAGGTAAACCCGGATGTTCTCAAAAAAAATTCAGCCTGCCTTTATTTCAATTGAAATGTATCCATAAATTTAGTCGTAAAATTCCCCTTCCTAAAACTTTCATCCTGCATTAATTGCTGATGAAAAGGAATAGTGGTTTTAATGCCTTCTATCACATATTCGCTTAAGGCTCGGCTCATGGTGTTGATGGCTTCTTCACGTGTTTGTGCAATGGCAATCAGTTTTCCGATCATACTATCATAATAAGGAGGAATCACATAGCCTGCATACACATGGCTGTCCACCCTCACTCCGTGGCCTCCGGGCTGGTGCAATACAGTGATCTTTCCCGGTGAAGGGCGAAAATCATTGTACGGATCTTCAGCATTGATGCGGCACTCAATGGCGTGCATTTGCGGGTAATATGCCTTGCCCACAATTTTTTCGCCTGCAGCAATTTTTATCTGTTCTTTTATCAGATCAAAATTGATCACTTCTTCTGTTACGCAATGCTCCACCTGTATACGGGTGTTCATCTCCATAAAGTAAAAGTTGCGGTGCTTGTCAACCAAAAATTCAACCGTACCGACACTTTCATAATTGATGGCTTGTGCAGCTTTTATGGCGGCAGTTCCCATCCTTTCTCTTAATTCATCGGTCATAAAGGGTGAGGGACTTTCTTCCACCAGTTTCTGATGGCGGCGCTGTATAGAGCAATCCCTTTCGCTTAAGTGGCATATGTTGCCGTATTGGTCTCCGGCAACCTGTATCTCAATATGGCGTGGTTCTTCCACAAATTTTTCCATGTAAATGCCATCATTCTTAAAAGA
>JANOUJ010000547.1:0-2104 GCA_031416815.1 Chitinophagaceae bacterium | reverse complement strand
TACCGTTATCCAGGTCCAGTATAACTTTATTTACAATCTTTAGTGAACCCATTTTAAATCCTACGAACTTGCGCAGCATCTCATCGTGGTTACCGGTTATATAATACATTTTAACGCCCTTGCTCATCCAGCTCATCAAATGTTTTACCACTTTCATGTGGCTCTTGGGCCAGTATCTTTTACTGAACTGCCATATATCAATAATGTCGCCGTTGAGTATAACTATTTTGGGCTTTATTGTTTTCAGGTATTGCAATAATTCTTTTGCATGGCAACCGTAAGTACCAAGATGAATATCAGAGAGCACCAGTATATCCAGCTTCCGCTTTTTAATTTTATCCATTAATGGATCTTAAAAAATTTCAGGGGCGGATAAAATGCGGAAAGCATGGGCAGAAAAATTCTTACAGAAAGTTCTAAAATAAAATATTGAATATTCTTCATAAAAAGATGTTGGGGTTAGTAGTATAACAAAGGAAAGTGATTATTATAACCAAATTATTACCCGAATGTTACGGCAGCGTTAAGTAAATTATCAGTGGCACCGTCAAATAATCAGGAGGATGAGTTTTGCCTGCATTATTATTTAACTTAGCACAAATTCATGAGGCATAAATTCTTCACCATACTTTTTTTTACATCGTTTGTAATAAATTTTTGCAGTGCCCAGCTTTGCCAGGGCAGCCTTGGAGACCCGATTATAAATACCACTTTTGGTAATGGCGCAAACCCGGGGCCACCTTTAACAGCAGCAACTACTACATACCAGTATGTTTCCAACGATTGTCCAAACGATGGTTTTTATACTGTACGGAATAATACCACTTCATGCTTTAGCAACTCATGGCATAGTTTTACATCAGACCACACGGGTAACCCCAATGGATATTTTATGCTGGTTAATGCATCCTTTCAGCCCAGTGCTTTTTATCTTGATACCGTAAGAGGTTTATGCGGCAACACTACTTATGAATTTGCCGCCTGGATCATGAATGTAATTCTTCCATCGGCATCATCGGCATGTAGCGGTAATGCTATTCAGCCAAATCTTACATTTAGTATTGAAAAAACTGATGGCGCAGTTTTACAAACATACAACTCGGGCAACATAGCACCCCTTTCATCTCCCACCTGGAAACAATATGGATTTTTTTTTACAACACCTGTTGGCGTAACAGATATTGTGTTACGCATTTTTAATAATGCACAGGGCGGATGCGGTAACGATCTGGCGCTTGATGATATTACTTTTCGCCCATGCGGCCCCTTGCTTAGTCCTTCTATAACAGGCATTGTATCCGACACAACTTCGCTTTGCGAAGGCACTGCCGGCAGCTATACATTTACCTGTTCGGTATCAGGCGGATTTAATAACCCGGTTCATCAATGGCAGGAAAGAATAAACAATACCACCTGGATAGATATAGCCAGCGAAACTAATCTTACACTTTCAAAAACATTTCCTGCTAATACACCGGCAGGTATTTATGAATACCGGTTGGCAGTTGCAGAAATTGGCAACCTGGGTTCACCGCAATGCAGAATCAATTCTCAGCCACTACGTGTAATTATAAATTCGAAACCGGTAACAACTGCAACCAATAATGGCCCTGTTTGCGAAAGAACTATTGTAAACTTAACAGCCACGGGTGGCAGCCAATATCAATGGAGCGGCCCTAACGGATTTACAGGATCAGGATCGCCGCTTCAACTAACAAATATGCAACTCAACCAGGCCGGAAAATATTATGTAACCATTACAAATGCATCGGGTTGTAGTAATGTAGATTCTTCCCTGATTGTAGTTACTCCTTCGCCTACGGCAAGCACTTCTTTTGCCAGTGCTTCCATATGTGCGGGAGATAGTATACAATTAATAGCTGCCGGTGGGCCGCCGTATAATTGGATTCCGCCAGCAGGGCTTTCCAATACAACTATCTTCAATCCCAAAGCTTCGCCTGCACAAACAACAGTGTATAGTGTAATTGTTACCAACGCATTTGGCTGTGCAGATACTGCAACATCAACTATTACCTTATCATCGCTGGCTACCGCTAATGCCGGGCCCGATAAAGCAATTTTAAAAGGACAAATAATTCAGTTA
>JANOUJ010000546.1:0-5064 GCA_031416815.1 Chitinophagaceae bacterium | reverse complement strand
GAAAAAAAGGTATGGTTATTATAAACAGCGTTTCAGATATCTGCGATATTGAAACAAGAATATTTGGATATTTTACACCAAAACTATCTGTGTAAAGTGGATTACTTTTGAAGTGATCTAAAAAACTTACGCCCCATTGGTTTGTAATTTGTAATGCAGCCCCAAGGAACATTGAAAATAACAGGAATGTTGCCATCTTACGGCTCTTAAATAATACAAATGCATCAAGTCCTAATGAAGAAGCAAGCGTTTTTTTCACGCTATCTTTTAAAGGACGACATTGCGGTAGAGTAAAACAATATATACCCGTAATGATCGCATTAACAGCGGCAAATACAAGTTGGGTGGGACTTAATGTCCAATGCATAAGATCTACAAACCACATAGCACAGATAAATCCTATAGTGCCCCACACACGTATTGGAGGGAAAGCGGTTTGTGGATTCATTCCATTTTTTTGTAGAATATGATAAGAAACGGTATTATTAAGTGAAATAGTGGGCATGTAAGCCATACAAACTCCTAACATAGCCCAAAACATAGTAGAAGGATCTGTAACGGTTGAAGTATAATACAAAAGACAACCTCCAATTATATGGCACATTCCGAGCAAACGTTCCGAATTTATCCAACGATCTGCAACTATACCTAGTAAGGCAGGCATAAAAATTGAAGCTATTCCAAGGGTTAAAAATATTTTGCCTATTTGTTCGCCTTCAAAATGTAGCGTAACAAACATATAACCCCCTAAAGAAGTTAAATAAGATCCCCAAATAAAAAATTGCAAAAAATTTACTATTGTTAGGCGAAGCTTGAGGTTCATACAGTTAAAATTTTATACTTGGAAGATATACATTTATTGATTTCAGTAAATAATTACTTTTTTTAGGATCAATTCTCTATAAAAAAAGTGATGGGCTGCCTGCGGTATGCACGCACATACCTTCCATATTGGATTGCGGGGCTCCATTTGGGTGATTTTTTTAAAACCCTGATCCCTTCTTCTGCCATTCCATAACCAGGGTTATGTTCGGCCTCAATATCATCAAGTGTCCCATCTTTATTTACAATGAATTTTATTATTACAGTGTATTTGCCGGCCGGAGAATTGTTATCTACAGGCACATTTGCATTAAGGGTTGTTCTTAAAAAATTTCTCCAGGAATCGTCTCCACCCGGAAATCCGGCCTCCTGCAAAATTCTTGTAAAAACCGAATCTTTTGTTACAGCACCCGTACTGTCGTAAGCTTTTAAAAGCCCCCGATCACCAATAAAATCAACTTCAAAATTTGTTTTTGGTTTTCCATTTTTCACTGAAACTTGTTTCTCCTGGAAAGTATTTTTAACACTGTCAGTGAAGGAATAGGTATATGAGTAAGTGGCACTTTTTAAACTATCACGAAAAAAGAATTGCTCTAAAGTAGGTTTTGAAAAATAGTATTTATAACTGGCGTAAGCAATGCGTATCCCATTTTTATATATCATCGAATCTGTAAGAAAGCCATCCTTATCCCAATACTTCCATACACCCTCCATATCATTTTCAAAATAATTCCCTGCCGATTCTATTTTCATATCATCATGGTAAGTTTTAAACATGCCTTGAAGTGTACTCAGGCTTGAGTCTTTAACAGTGGCAGTAAGTATTTTCTTTCCTGTGGCTTTAAGAAAACAATCTAATATTAATTGCCCGCCGCTCTCGTAACCCTTGCCAATAATAATGGCATTTTGTTTGGAAGTAGAACTGAGATCTTTATCTAAATGATACAAAAACCTGTAAGACTGGCTTAACGATTTTAAAGCAAGAAAGGAAAAAATAATGGTGGCAAATATTTTATTATTCAAAAGCGTAAGTTTATATATTTTAGGTTAAAAGACGTGTGGGTAAGATAAACATTCTTAGCTTAACAAAACAGTTCATTTGGCTATTTTGGATATGCAATGCTGTAAAATTTAGCTGCACAAAAACTATTTAGGTTGTAAATTTGTAAAATTTTTCGTGATGACAGCCTCTATAGATATTTTAATTGACGCTGCAGCAGATAGCGGACTTAAATCCATAGCCCAAAAAGTAAAAAACAAGGAAAGGATCAGCGATGAAGATTGTTTATTGCTTTTTGAAAAAGGGAGCCTCGCTTTTGTTGGTGCACTGGCAAATTTTATTAGAGAAAGACTACACGGAGACAGAACCTATTTTAACCGGAATTTTCATATAGAACCAACCAATGTTTGCGTATTCAGTTGCGAATTCTGTTCCTATTCCCGCCTGTATGCACATAAGGAAGAAGGTTGGGAACTGAGCATTGACCAAATGCTGGATATTGTAAAAACCTATGATGGCAAGCCCATTACAGAAGTGCATATAGTAGGCGGTGTACATCCCAAAATGAACATGGCATATTTTATTGAATTGATGCAGAAGATAAAAGCACATCGTCCTGATCTGCATGTCAAGGCATTTACAGCGGTTGAGTTGGATTATATGTTCCGCAAGGCAAAACTTACCGTTGAAGAAGGTATGAAACAATTGCATGAAGCCGGGCTGGATAGCTTACCGGGCGGTGGTGCCGAAATTTTTGATCCGGAAATACGCAAACAAATTTGTGAAGATAAAGTTGATGGTAATGGCTGGCTTGCGATTCATGAAACCGCACACAAATTAGGCATGCATAGCAATGCTACTATGCTTTATGGCCATATTGAAAAATACGAACATCGTATTGATCACATGCGACGGCTAAGAGATCTACAGGATAAGACCGGCGGCTTTAACACCTTTATACCGCTAAAATTCCGTAACCAGGATAATGCCATGAGCCATGTACCTGAATCTGTTACCACAGAAGATATGCGCCTGTATGCCATAGCCAGGATATATTTAGATAACTTTCCACACATGAAGGCTTACTGGCCTATGCTTGGCCGTCAGCATGCACAGCTTAGTTTATCATTTGGTGTTAATGACATTGACGGAACCATTGACGACTCAACTAAAATTTACAGCATGGCTGGCAGCGAAGAACAAACGCCCGCCATGAGTACAGCCGAACTGGTAACGTTGATAAAACAGGTGAACCGTAAACCGATTGAACGGGATACTTTGTATAATGAAGTGAAAGATTACAGCACCGTTGATTTTAAAGCTACCGGGTTCGAAACTTCGCTTAATTAGCATCTGTAACAAAGAAAACGGGAATTTAATCAGCGATTAAATTCCCGTTCGAAAATTATATATAAACTTAGGGTTAGTTTTTAGTCATCATGGGGCCATCATTGTAGATCTTAACAGCAGTAAGTATTTTTTTTGCCTTTGCAGATACTTTTGCTTTGCTGTTAAAATATTCCATGGCTTTAGCATCTTCTTTTATCATATTCTTTAGTACGGCTTTTGTGTAGGAAACAATATAGCCATCATTACCACTCTGTAAAAAATACTCTTCACCCGTATTGGTACCGTTATAATATTTACGGCAATACACGTTCAGTTTACCTGATATTACTTTAACAGCAAAGCCGGGTAAGGTTTCAGCTGCTACCGTTCCATTCTTTGTACTGGTGAGTATCTTTGAAGAAACGGCATAGTGCTTTTGATTCTGGTAGGCTATTATATCTTTTCCGTTAATAACCTCTTTGTTATCGGCCAGCAAATGTGGACTGGTCATAATACCGGTAACAAGTTTTAAGGTTTTAAATTGTTTTATTGTACCGTCTTTCAGATGTATAAAGCAACTTGCAGAAGTTGTCTCATTGGGGGTTTCAAGTGCGGGTTTTTCTGCTGCTGTGGAACTTTTACTTATGGTACAGGAGTTTAACATAATTACTGTACATAATAGCGCAGCAAAGGCTGATAAGGCTGTTTTCATTGGGTTGGGTTTTTTACCTAAACGAATTTCTCCTTAAATTATTATCTCAACCCTGAATTATTTATTCATTGCATATGTTCAAGGATAGATGCGTTCAGAATATTCCCGATCCATGACGCTTGTTATTGTTTAACAAAAAGGATAACTACCAGCACCAATGCAACAAATAAGAGGGTTAGGCAACTGAAGGCCAGGTACGTGATGGTTTTCATAATGATAGGATTTAGTTTTAAAAAAGTTTCAACAATTATACCGGCAACAATTTATTCTTATCAAATTAATGAGGTTATATCACATCGTAGAAACACTTGCAACGCCCTTAAAAATTCAGTTTGATGATCACTTAAAAACAACACTAAAAAAATCAATTCTGCTTATTCTGAACAACTTCTTCAGAAAACATTTAAATTGTAACTAAAACAGCATAATATGAACCGATACAAAATATTACTGGTTATAGCCTCGCTCATACTGGTTACGATCATCTCCTGTAAAACAGTTGGCCGCATTGCCGCCAAGTACTGGCTCAACAGGGAAATAAAGGAATTTGTATCCAATTGTGAGGATAAAGCCGGAAGGCTTATTGGCAGTGAAAAGGCCCATAAGTACTGCGACTGTTCCGTTGACCTGGTTGCTGAACAATATCATGACTACCAGGATGCAAAACGGATCTCTGTATTGGAAATTATTGACTTTATTAATAAATGCAAGTGAAACCAGTCATTAGTCATTGGATCATTAATTGTAGCGAATAGTATTTTAATTTCTTAAGCCCGAATGACCAATGACCAATGACTTAATGAGTTATTTAGTTTTTTACAACCACGTCGATAACCTGTCTTTTATCAGAACTCTCCCACCGGTAACGTACCGTATATAATTTGCTATTGTTGGTTTTTAACCGGTAAGGGATCTTTAAAGTACAATTCACCGTATTGTTCTCCATCGCCCCCTTTACCTTCTTCAAAAGAATGTCAGTGATCTTCACTTCGTTAAGGTCGCTGTCATATACCCAAAAAGTTTCCTTCCCTGAAAATATTTCAGATAAACTTGAACCTTCGATATTTGAAATATCCATGCTGGTGTAAGCCATTTTAGGTGATACCTTTATGGTGGTATCAGTATTAACCTGCATATCTTTCGCCTCCAGCCCATTAATAATACCATTTACGCCGATGTTTGATTTTATTGGTTTTGCGGT
>JANOUJ010000545.1:0-1734 GCA_031416815.1 Chitinophagaceae bacterium | reverse complement strand
TACGATTTTGGAAAAAACAGCACGAAAGAATGATATAAATGAAACGGATATCGAGCAACAATTAACAGCGTTAAATTTCAGCCGTTAACTGTTCGCATTTTTTTGTTCAGGTTTTTTATTCGTGAACTACAAGTTTTCCGGTTTCTAACGGTCTATCATTTGCTCCCAATAATTTATAGATCAATATACCAGTTGGAAATTTAGAAATATCAATCATTGTAGGCAACGAGGCAAAGTTTTTAATCTTCTGCATGCCTGCCATGGATCAGTTGTGCCGTTATAATGCCTTTTTAAACTGCAATTAGATAAAACGAAAGCTATTTTAGCACAGAATAGTTATAGGTTAAAAAAAGGCAGGATCAATTCTAATTGATCCTGCCTTTGGAAAATATAAAAAAGATATTATTTTATCCCATACTTGGTTTCATACCTTTCTGCCAATTGCTTTTGTTTGTTGTTCAGGTCAACCTGGCGGCCCTGTATAAAAGCCTTTGTAACGATACTGGTACGCATGTCCAGGATATCGCCTTCGCTTACCACAATGTTGGCATCTTTGCCGGATTCAATACTGCCGGTTTTATCGGATATGCCTAAAATATTTGCAGCATTTAGCGTAATGGCGCTAAGTGCTTCTTCTTTACTTAAGCCATAAGCAACTGCAGTGCCTGCATTAAAAGCCAGGTTGCGATAACGGGAGCTACCATCATCATCATTAATGGTAAATAATACACCCGCTCTCTGCAGCATGGCCGGTGTTTTAAACGGCTGGTCAATATCATCATCCATCATCGCCGGCAGATCGTGCAGCTGGTTTAATATTACCGCAATGTTGTGTTGCTTTAATATATCGGCTATTTGCCAGCTGTCAACAGCACCAACAAGTACCACATCAAAATTAAATTCCTTTACAAAGTCAATTGCCAGCAACATTTCTTTTACAATATTGCAATGGATGAACAATTTTTGTTTTTTATCAAACAGGTTTTTAACGGCTTCATATTTCAGGTTGGTATTTTCATGTTTGGTTTCTGTTAAATATGCTTTTGCTGCTCTGAAAAATGCTTTTACTTTTTCGATCTGCTCAAGCCCGGTTTTTACAGGATCTGCCGGTGCCTGTTGGCCACCAAAACCACCTCTTCCCCGGGTACGGTTCAATAAAGAAGGCATGCGGAAATGTATGCCCACATCAGTTTTATACGCAGCATCTTCCCAGTTCCATGCATCTAACTGCACAACGGATGAAGAACCGGAGATAATACCACCTGCAGGAACTACATTGGCCAGTAAAATCCCATTTGGACGCAAAGTGTTTATGATCTTTGAATCGGCATTGTATGCAACAATCGACCGGATGCTCGGATTCATTTCGCCAATTTCAGTACCATCAACCGTTGCCCGGTTGGTAGGCACTTCTACCAGCCCAAGTTGCGATGCGGTTAGGATCAGGCCGGGGTAAATATGTTTGCCCGTGCAGTCAATAACTTTTGCCCCGGCTGTAGAAGCGGCGGCACCAACTTCTGTTATTTTTCCATTTTTGAAAACAACGGTGGCGTTGTTAATTACCTGTCCATTGCCTACATGAATGGTTGCATTGATTAATGCAATGGTTTCTTTTTGTGGCAACGCAGGCAGCATGGTTTCCTGTGCGGAAATATTTGCGCTGATAAACAGGCAGCTTATATAAAAAATTATTTTCTTCATGTTAGTTGTTTTTATTTAAAAACTGTCAGGTTG
>JANOUJ010000544.1:0-3923 GCA_031416815.1 Chitinophagaceae bacterium | reverse complement strand
TTGCAACTGTTACTCCTCCCACTTCAAAGCCCCCTTCTTAAAAATATAAACCAACCCTGCTATAAATAAAGAAACAAACATTACCACTGCCATAAAACCACTCCACCCTAATTCCCGGAAATTAACTGCGTAGGGATAAAAGAAAATGACCTCCACATCAAACAGTACAAACAAAATTGCAACCAGAAAATATTTAACTGCCATGGGTTGCCTGGCATTACCTCTTATTTGAATACCGCTTTCAAAATTCTGAAGCTTATCGGAGGTGGATCTTTTTGGGCCCAAAAAGTTAGAACCGACAATGATGGTGGCTATCAGTCCAATGGCAAAGATCATCTGGAGAGCAATAGGCAGGTAATTTGCCGCATTGTTTACATCTGTAACCTGTAATAAAAAAAAATCCATGTGGATATAGTGTGATTTATGGCAAAAATAAGGCAGCAAAAGCAATATTCAATAGCTTAAAAAACAAAACCCCGTTATCTTTAAATAACGGGGTTTTTATAATTACTTTATCCTTTTTTCTTTTTTGGCGGCACTACTTTTTTTTTGTACCACCTGCAGGCTTGGTTGGTGGTTTTGGGGTACCAGCACCCGGCCTCGGAGGAGTTGCATTTATCACTTTACCATCTTTATCCAACATGGTTACCTTGCCATTCTCAATAATGGTGGTTATTCCATCTTTTACTGTAGTTATTTTGCCTTCTTTTGTTATTACAGTAGTTGAACCATCTTTACCGGTAACATTAAGAGATCCATCCGGGCCTATTACTACCTTATCAGCGGTATTGGCCGGTTTTGTATCGGGCTTAAGCGTGAGTGGTGCAACCATATCCCTGTTCGCTTTTATTTCCGCATCGTTTGGATCGGTCAATAGAGCTTTATCGGCATAACTTAACGCAAGTTCTTTATTCTTTAAAACATTTACGTTGTAAGCAAACATATATTTATAGGCACCCATTAATTGAGGAATTATCTTTGATTTGTCGGGATATAGTTCTCCAACTTCTATTGCTTTCGCAAAATAATTATTGGCCAGGCCATACTTCATCACTGTATCTATTCCCCAAAGAGATTTACCTACCATGTAATAACCGAAAACATCTTCAGGATATTTTTGCGTATAAAGGGTATACAGATCTGCTGATTTGGCAAATTGCCCTACACGATAATAACTATTGGCTGCATTATATATGTCTGTTTTACTTGGAGTCTTTTTAATATTAAGTATCTTTTTATACCACTCTCCTGCTTCTGCATATTGCTTGCTTTTTTCGTAAGAAGCAGCCACTTCTTTTAACATAGTAACTTTACCAATCTCCGTACTGTCCTGCTGTACAGCCTGCTCCATAAAACTTCCTGCCACCGCCTCATTACCCGGAAATTTTAATAAAACTGTTGCGTTGGTAAAATAATCCCTCGGCCCCAGTTTGGCTTGTTTCTGCTTTTGAAAGTATTTTTCAAAGGCAATTTTAGAATAGCCGAAAGCTGTAATTGCACCTGTTGAGTCACCAGCCTTTTCAAGCTTATCGCCTATTTTATAATTGGCATAAGCAAGCAATCCAAACAGGTTTGGATAAGGATTTGGATTGGCACCTATACAAGCCTCAGCCGCCGTGATTGTTTCAGCAAACAATCCTTGTGCAAATTTCATTTGTGCACTCAAAAAACATGCATTGGTTTCATCAGAGCCTTTTGCTGCTAAATATTTATCTAAATAGGTTGCAGATTTTACTACATCCGTTTCATAATAATACTGATGCAGATAAAAATATACCGGGGAATAATTAGGATCTATTGCGATCGCATCGTTGTAATACTGCAAATAAATTGCTTCCTGGCTGCGACCCTGCGATTGGTAAATGCGTCCTATACGGAATTTAGCCCTCGCATATTTAGGATCAATTGCCAACGCAGCTTCGTAGGCCCGTTGTGCTGAACCACCGTCCTGTAATTTACGGTATGCATCACCCAGGTCTGTCATTATCCGGGCATCTTTAAATCCTTTTTGGGTGGTAGCAAATTGTAGTTTTTCAACGCCATAGGCAGCATCACCTGATTTGGAATCAAAATCAGCGTTGGCAAAACCAACAGCATCCAGTACCATTACGTTCTTTCCTCCACTCAGACTGATCGCACTTTCAAAACGACTTCTTGCCTGCGCCGTGTTCCCTTCAAGCAGCTCAACATGGCCCATACCTGCATTTAACAAAGCACTGTTGGCATTTGCAGCTAAACCTTTTTGGTAAACTGCCTTAGCGCCTGCAATGTCTTTATCTTCGTCCGGCGCAATCAAAGTTTGACCAAGCCAGTACGCTGCTTCCTCATTATTTGGATTGGCAGTAAGCAATTGCTGAAACACGTTTTTTGCACTAGCAAACTTTTCATAGTACAAAAATCTTTTACCGTCTTCAATGGTTTGTGCATTGATAAAATTGACAGCCAATAAACCGGTCAACAGGATAAGTGTAAATTTTAAACTCTTCATTTTGTTTTACTATTTAAGTCTTTACAATAATATTAATTATTCAAACATTTCTACATTAATAACTGATAATCTTTTTACAATTTCTGGTTAATCTTGACTTTTCTTACTCCAAAGTTCATCCGTGTTCCCAAATATGCTCTCTTGAATATCAGTTGGCCTCTTTCCTGGTTTAAGAAATTTACAAAGCCTGACCCAAGTCCATTGTAATTTTCTTTCAGTATATAATACAAACCACGTACCAAAGGATAGCGCCTTGTTAAAATGCTTGCCTGCATTGGCTTTACAAAAGGCTCCTCCTCACAAACCACGCAGGACACGTAAGCAATTTTTACTTTATTTAACATTCTAACCTGGGTACTGTCTTCCGGATTTCCAACCCAGCTTATTCCAACAAACCCTATTGCATTTTCTGTTTTGGCTACATAATCAATTACCTGCTGGCTTGTGTTTACTGCCTGTACAACAGACGTATCAAACTTTTCACCCTTCAAAATGCTATCCATTACAAACCGCACCGTACTGGTGGCATTAAGCCCGTCAAAAACGACCTTTTGTTGCCTGTTTATTTTACCGCTTAACTGATTGCGTAATCTTTCAAGCGTAAAGAGTGTATCGGTGTTTTTACTGTTAACGATCACTGTAATGGCATCGTTGGCAATATTATCCCAATGTGGATAATATTTAAGTGTATCTAAAAAGTAGGCATCCTCTTCATCTTTTAATCCACGGGTTACAATGATCATCCGGTTTGCCGTATCATTGTAAAAATCCTTAAAACAATCTGCTTCAGTTTTATATTCCGCTATGATGTGCGCCTTGGGAAATGACTTTTGAAACACCTTAATCTGCTCTTCCATTACTGGTTTAAAAGATTCATCCACACTGATGTGAATGGTGCCCGAAGCCAGTGTATCTAAAGGGCTTTTCTTTGTATTGTCCTCACATCCTGCTATAAAAAACAAGATCATAAAACCGCTTAATGCGTTTATTATGATCTGGTTTGCTTTTTTTCTGCTCATCTGTCCCTGAAATATTTTTTCCTGTATCCCCTGTAGATTCTGAATAATCCGTAAATGATGCAAACTGCCCCAAAAACTTTAAATGCATTTTCATCATATTGTTCGGCCAGTGCAGCATTGAATCTCTTTATAAAAATCATGAATACTCCCATTGCCATCCACAACAGGCCCATTCCAAAGTCCATGATGCTCCGCATGCGGAGGTAATTTTTATCACGGTCATTCAATTCTTCTTTTTCAAATTCTTCCAGTGCCATTGTATTGTTATTGATTGCTTTTTATATACTGATTACGGACGGTGAAAATACTGAATTAATCACTGATAGGAACTATAAATCAATCCGTGTTTTCAAACCTTACCGGAATAACATAATATACCGATACATTCTCACCTTTGGTTTTACCAGGTATCCAGT
>JANOUJ010000543.1:0-16260 GCA_031416815.1 Chitinophagaceae bacterium | reverse complement strand
CCGGGCTTAAAAGCAAAAGGTAAATTCCTGGCAGAAAGGTTTGCTTACCTGGATGATGAAGCTACCATGCAAAAGCTCATCCGTTTTCAAAGTGCAGCGCAGATCAATGTAACTTTCTCTGTTCCGCAAATGCATTGTTCTTCCTGCATTTACCTGCTCGAAAACCTGCACCAGATCGAGCCGGGTGTAATACGATCGCAGGTTAATTTTCATCTTAAGGAAGTTTTTATCATTTTGAATCCGCAGGAAACAACCCTGCGTAAAGTGGTGGAACTGCTTGCTTTTATCGGTTACGAGCCTTATATCAGTTTACAGGATTCTATAGTTAAAAAAGTACCGGCTTTTAACAGGAGGCAGATCTACAAGATCGGTGTTGCAGGCTTTTGCTTTGCCAATATCATGATGTTGAGTTTTCCGGAATATTTTTCTTCGGGTAATATTGATGAAAATATTTTAAAACAAACATTTACCTGGATCTACCTGGCATTGTCTCTACCGGTTTTATTTTTCAGCGCTGCAGATATTTTTCTTTCGGCCTGGAAAGGTTTGCAGCAACGATTTTTAAATATCGATGCACCCATTGCACTTGCCATCATTGTAACTTTTGCAAGAAGTTACTACGAGATCATCGGCGGTTATGGTGCCGGATACCTTGATTCAGGCACAGGTATAGTTTTCTTTATGTTGATTGGCCGCTGGTTTCAAAACAAAACCTACGATTCATTCTCATTCGACCGTGATTACCGTTCTTATTTCCCTTTGGGAGTTACTGTAATTGAAGGGGAGGTGGAAAAAAATATACCGGTCACACAATTGCAAAAAGGCAATCGCATTGTGGTGCGTAATGAAGAGATGATACCAGCGGATGCTGTGCTGATGAAGGGTATGGCCAACATTGACTACAGTTTTGTGAGCGGCGAGAACACTGCAGTAGAGAAACGAAAAGGAGAGTTGATATATGCCGGTGGTAAACAAATGGGCAGTGTTATAGAACTGGAGATCATTAAAGAGCCATCGCAGAGTTATATTACCCAGCTTTGGAATAATGACATCTTCACCAACAAAAAAAATGAAGAAAGATCTTTTATTCATCCCTGGAGCCGCTATTTCACCTTTGCATTATTGTCCATTGGAGCTGGTACATTAATTTTCTGGTCAATTGTTGATGCTTCGAAAATATTACCGGCAGTAACCTCTGTTTTGATCGTTGCCTGTCCCTGTTCACTGCTGCTTTCCGCTACATTTACCTATGGCAATATGCTTCGCATTTTCGGCCGTAATAAACTCTACCTTAAAAATGCTTCGGTTATTGAGGCCCTGGCTAAAATAAACACGGTGGTATTTGACAAGACCGGAACGCTCACCCAAACCAATCGGGTAGCCGTTAATTATGAAGGAGAGCCCCTTTCGGATAAACAAATGGCCATTATTAAAACGGCAACCAGGCAATCATCACATCCATTAAGCAAAGTAATTGCTGCATCATTTGCAGAAAAGCCTGAACAATTATTAACTGTTGAACATTTTAAAGAATACACGGGCAAAGGTTTTGATGCCATGGTGCAGGATGTATCGCTTAGAATGGGTTCTGCTAATTTTGTCAATGGCGGTCATGCATTTCTAACACAGGACACCGGAACATCGGTACATGTGATGATGGATGAATTTCATATTGGTAAATTCAGTGTTAAGAACCAATACAGAACGGGCGTGCCAGAAATGGCTGCGGGAATAAAAATGCTGGCTAACAGCATTTATGTCTTATCAGGCGATAACGATTCAGAAAATAGCACCCTTAAAAAAATATTTGGTGCAGATGCTCCACTGCTCTTTAATCAATCTCCGCAACAAAAACTTGACTTTATTAAAACATTGCAACAGACAGGTTGCAATGTTTTGATGTTGGGCGATGGCCTGAATGATGCCGGTGCTTTGATGCAAAGCCAGGTTGGTATTGCCGTATCTGAGAATTCAGCCCGATTCTCACCCGCCAGTGATGCTATACTGGATGGAACTAAAGTATCAATGCTTGATAAGTTTATCAGTTATGCAAAAGCAGGAAAACAAATTGTAACTGCCAGTTTTATCCTTTCCATACTCTACAATATCGTTGGTTTGTCTTTTGCAGTGCAGGGTATGCTTTCGCCCATGATCGCTGCAATTCTTATGCCTGCAAGCAGTATCAGCATTGTGTTGTTCGTCAGTTTGTATTCCTCTTTTGTTGCCCGTAAGAAGGGCCTTTAGATGCAGCATGATGAAAATCATATTGAGGTTTGATAGTCATCAGCCTCAAAAATTTACACTACGGGTAATTTTGGCAATCAACAAAATCATCTCTTTTGAGCGCATTATTCGTTTTAATAGGTATCAGTATTTTAGTAGCAGGTGGTTTCCTGGCGGCTTTTTTATGGAGCGTTAACAAGGGCCAGTTCGATGATGATTATACGCCATCCATCCGCATCTTATTTGATGATGAAACAAAGAAAACATCCTCATCTTCAACCTTAACCTCAATTCCTAAAACAATAACCCAAACCAAATAAATATATGCAGGTAGAGAAATTTTATTATGATAACCGGGTAGTAAAGAATTTTGCTTTTGCCACTATTCTGTGGGGCGGCGTTGGTATGCTGGTGGGCTTATGGGCTGCCCTGCAACTGGTTTTTCCGCAATTAAATATCACACAGTATGGATCTTTCGGAAGGCTTCGTCCGCTGCATACCAACGCAGTGATCTTTGCTTTTGTAGGCAATGGTATTTTTATGGGTGTTTACTATTCATTGCAACGTTTGTGTAAAGCAAGAATGTTCAGTGATAAACTCAGCAATATACATTTTTGGGGCTGGCAATTAATTATCGTAGCGGCTGCAATAACGCTGCCGCTTGGCCTTACGCAGGGTGCGGAGTATGCAGAGCTTATCTGGCCAATTGATGTAGCCATCACCATCATCTGGGTCGTGTTTGGCTGGAATATGTTTGGTACCATCATTAAAAGAAGGGAGAAGCATTTGTACGTTGCCATCTGGTTTTACATCGCCACATTTGTAACTGTAGCAGTGTTGCACATTGTACGTTCGGGACAGTTACCTTACAGCTGGCTGCAAAGTTACAGCTGGTATTCAGGCGTGCAGGATGCACTGGTACAATGGTGGTATGGGCACAATGCTGTGGCTTTCTTTTTAACCACGCCTTACCTGGGGTTGATGTATTATTTTTTACCAAAGGCGGCCAACCGTCCTGTTTATTCCTACAAACTTTCAATCATTCACTTCTGGTCGTTGATATTTTTATACATCTGGGCTGGTCCGCATCATTTATTGTATACTTCTTTACCAAACTGGGCACAATCGCTTGGGGTGGTTTTTTCCATCATGCTTATATTCCCCAGCTGGGGCGGTATGATCAACGGGCTGCTTACTTTACGTGGGGCATGGGACCGGGTAAGGGATGATGTGATCCTGAAATTTATGGTGGTTGCTGTTACCGCTTATGGTATGGCAACTTTTGAAGGGCCCATGCTTTCTTTAAAAAGTGTGAGTGCTATTGCGCATTATACTGACTGGATCGTTGCGCATGTACATGTTGGCGCTTTGGGATGGAATGGAATGCTCACCTTTGGTGTTTTGTATTGGCTTATTCCACGCATTTTTAAAACCACCCTCTATTCAAAAAAACTGGCGGGCTATCATTTCTGGCTCGCCACGCTGGGTATATTATTTTATGCAATACCCATGTATTGGGCCGGCATACAACAAAGCCAGATGTGGACACAGTTTACAGAAGCTGGCCAGTTGAAATACACTTTCCTGGAAACTGTTACTTACATGAAACCGTTTTATGCCATGCGTTCTTTGGGTGGCACGTTGTATTTAGTTGGCGTTTTTATCATGTTCTATAATATTTATAAAACAGTTAAAAGCGGCAAGCTGGTTGCCAACGAAGAAGCAGAAGCAGCCCCGCTGGCTAAAGAACATGTTAAGCATTTCGGTGAGCATTGGCATCGTGTTATAGAAAGAAAACCGGTGAGGCTGATGATCCTCAGCCTGATCGTGATCCTGATCGGCGGTATCATTGAAATGATCCCAACATTTATGATCAAATCAAATGTGCCCACAATCAGCAGCGTTAAACCCTACACTCCGCTTGAGTTACAGGGCAGGGATATTTATGTGCGGGAGGGATGTTATGTGTGCCACTCTCAAATGATTCGCCCTTTCCGCAGCGAGACCGAACGCTATGGAGAGTATTCAAAGGCAGGAGAATTTATTTATGATAAACCATTTCAATGGGGTAGTAAGCGTACCGGGCCCGACCTGGCCAGGGAAGGAACAGGCAATCTTAAAAAATCTGATGGCTGGCACTTTCGCCACTTCAGGGAACCATCTTCTATGAGTGAAGGATCTATCATGCCTGCTTATCCATTTATGATCAGTCAAAATATAGATACTGCATCAACAGCGGCAAAAATAAATGCCATGCGTTCGTTGGGTGTGCCCTATAACAAAGGTTATGAAAAATTTGCCAACCAGGATCTTATGACACAGGCCAACAGCATCCGTATCAATTTAAAAATGGAAGGAATTGAAGTGCCTGCCAACCGGGAAGTAATTGCCTTAATTGCCTATATGCAACGTTTGGGAAAAGATATCAGTAACAATAAAACAGCAACAACAAATAAATAAGCCATGTTCAAATTCATCAAACAATACGCCGAAACGATCGATCATGTTGATATATACCCGAAGATATCGTTGTTCATCTTCTTCAGCTTCTTTATAGTACTGCTGGTAATAGTTAGGAAGATGAAGAAGGAAAGGGTGGAAATGTTATCCAATCTTCCTTTGGAAAATGAAGCATCAAATAACTCAACCTTATAAAATTAAAAGTATGCTATCCTTAAAATCTATAAAATATAAAACAGTATTAACGATACTTTCTTTTTTTTCTGTTTACGGATTGATGGCTCAAACAACTGCGCCGGTTGCTGCACAGCCAGTAGAAGTTGGTAACAACCAACTTGCAACACTATTGATGATCATGATCGTTGTACTGGCCTTCGTAATATGGGGCATGGGCCAGGTATTAACTGCTTTGGGAAAACAATTGCTTGAAAAAAGCAAAGTATCAAAAATGCTTTCGGTAATGATGGTATTGGGCCTGTCGCTTTTATCGCAGGTTACGTTTGCACAGGATGCTGCCAATTTAGTTGTAAAAGAAATACCTAATTACGGGGGACTATGGGCAACTACTTTTTATTTTTTCCTGACGGTATTGGGAATGGAAGTGATTGTAATTCTTTTTCTTGCCTTCTCCATTCGGAGGATGTATGTAGAATTGTTGCCTCAGAAAATTAAGGAGACAAATAAAGGATCAAAGCTTTTAGCCCGTTGGAACCAACTCAATGATAAAATATTTACCAAAGCGGTACCTCTTGAAACAGAAGCGGATATTTTACTGGATCATAATTACGATGGCATAAAAGAACTGGACAACGCTTTGCCGCCCTGGTGGAAATATGGTTTTTATATCACCATTGGAGTGGCTTTTATTTACATGCTTAATTTTCATGTGTTTGATATAGGCTTAGATCCAACACAGGAATACAATGCCGAAATGGAAAGTGCAAGAATCAAGAAAGAAATGTACGACGCCAATAATAAAGACAGGATCGATGAAAACAATGTACCCATGGCAGCTTCAGATGGTATACTGGCGGGTAAAAATTTGTTTGAAGCAAATTGTATTGCCTGTCATTTGAAAGATGGTGGAGGAACGGTAGGCCCTAATTTAACGGACGATTACTGGCTTCACAAAGGTTCGCTTAACGACATTTATAATACCATTAAAGTTGGTTATCCCGATAAGGGCATGCAAAGCTGGAGCAGCCAGTTTACGCCAAAAGAGATCAGCTACATGGCCAGTTATATAAAAACGCTGGTGGGCACAAAACCTGCAGCTCCAAAAGCGCAGCAAGGAGAATTTTATATAGATGAAGTTGTGGCAGTAGACTCAGCAAAGGTTGTAAAACCAGATTCGGCGGTGGTTAAAAAATAATAATGACAGAAACTATTGAAATAATTAAACAGGAATCTTTCAGGGATTCTGTAGCCACCATCAATAGCGAGGGAAAGCGGAATTTTATTGATCCTAAAAAGCCGAAAGGCAGGTTGTATAATTTACGTACATGGTTTAGTATAGCCTACCTGGTGATATTTTTTACGCTGCCTTTTATTAAAGTTAATGATGCACCGCTCTTCCTGTTCAATGTTCTGGAACGCAAGTTCATCTTTTTCGGAATGGTCTTCTGGCCGCAGGATTTTTTCATTTTTGCCATCGGGTTTCTTACGTTCGTTGTATTTGTAATTCTGTTCACAGTTGTATTTGGCCGTATCTTTTGCGGCTGGGCCTGCCCGCAAACCATTTTTATGGAAATGGTTTTTCGTAAGGTTGAGTATTGGATAGATGGCGATTCTTTTAAGCAGAAGCAATTGAGGAATATGCCATGGAACGGCGAAAAGATCAGGAAGCGTACAGTAAAGTTTATAGCATTTTTTGCAATCTCTTTCCTTATTGCCAATTTTTTCCTTGCTTATCTCATTGGCATGGATGAACTCATCAGCGATATTAAAAATCCGGCAGCACATGTGGGTACATTGATCTCTTTATTGATCTTTACTACCATTTTCTTTTTTGTTTATTGGTGGTTCAGGGAGCAGGTTTGCATTGTGGTGTGCCCCTATGGCAGGTTACAGGGCGTATTTCTTGATAAAAATTCCATTGTGGTGGCATACGATCATAAGCGTGGCGAACCAAGAAGCAAGATTAAAAAAGCTGTTGACCATGATAAATGTACAGGCTGTAAAGAAGATGGTGCCTGCAAAAGCATTGCTGCAAAATTTGAAGCATATACCAAAACAGGTGATTGCATAGATTGCTTTGCTTGTGTAAGGGTTTGTCCTACCGGAATCGACATTCGTAACGGTACACAACTGGAATGTATTAACTGCACTGCCTGTATTGATGCCTGTGATGATATTATGGAGAAGGTTCATAAACCCAAAGGTTTGATTCGCTATGCCTCTGAAAACAGTATTGTAAGTGGAGTAAAACTAAAATTAAACCGGAGGATTAAAGCATATTCTGCGGTGTTATTGATTTTGATTTCGTTGCTTGTATTTTTATTGGCAGGCAGAACGGATCTTGATGTAACCCTGATGCGGACCTCTGGTATGACTTATACAACCCTACCCGATGGCCGCCTGAGTAACCTCTACAATTTAAAAATTGCCAATAAAACCTATAAGGATATTGACTTTAGCCTGAAGCTTGAAAACATGCCCGGCGAAATAGAACTGGTTGGCAGTGGCGTACTGGAAGTTAAAAAAGAGGATTATTCGCACCTGCAGTTTTTTGTAAAACTGAATAAGGCCGATGTTACAAACTGGAAGACCGAAGTGAAGATCGGCATGTATGAAGGAGGTAAAAAAATAAAAAATATTAAGGCCAAATTCATCGGGCCTGAAGTGTATAACTAAAATTAGGAAAGTGAAAATGTATAATAGTGATATTATTTACTGTTTAAAAAAAGGGTTGTCTCCGCCAGTGGGCGGATGGCGAAGGCGGGTTCATATATAACACAGACTTATTTTAAAGTAGCACCGCCTTCGACAAGCTCAGGCTGACAGAATAATATTAAAAAGTTAAAAATCCTTTTTATTAAAACACTTCTTAAATATATAAAATGAACTGGGGAACTAAAATATTGATCGTGTACGTTGCTTTTGTACTCGGCATTGTATTTATGGTTTTTAAATCATCAATGCAAAATACCGACCTGGTAACAACAGATTATTATGAAAAAGAACTGAGGTACCAGGATAAGATCGATGAGATAAAAAGGGTATCTGCCTTATCGGAACCGGTTCAGTATGTTATTAAGGGTAATTCCGTGATACTATCATTTCCTAAAGATTTTGCCGGTAAAAAACTGACCGGTGAAGTCGTACTGTATTGCCCATCAGACCAAAAGAAAGATATAAAGCAGCATTTTACTGTTATTGATGAAGCGTTGCAAATTTCCATATCGGCAAACAGCAAAGGATTGTATGAATTGCATTTGAGCTGGAAGGATGGAGGCGTTACTTATTATTTTGAAAAGAAAATATTTATATAAATGATACAATTGTTTTTTGTGGCTTTTGTGATCGGTATTGTGGGAAGTTTTCACTGCGTTGGCATGTGTGGCCCGCTGGCATTGGCGTTGCCGCTGGATCACAACAGTTTTTCTGCAAAACTCAAGGGGGCATTTTTATACAACGCAGGACGTATTGTAACCTATGCTTTTTTTGGGTTGATATTCGGATCAATTGGTCAAACAGCAGCATTATTTGGTTTTCAGCAGTGGTTATCCATCGGTGCAGGCGCATTGATACTTTTATTTATTGTGATGCCTAAAAAATATAAAATGCAAAGTACTGCTGCCAATTATACAAATGGGGGTTTCAGCAGGCTTCGATCGACGCTGGCAGGTTTGTTTACCAAAGAAAATAATGCATCGCTTTTTGTAATTGGATTATTGAATGGCTTGTTGCCTTGTGGCCTGGTGTACATGGCTGTTGCAGGCGCTATTGCTGCCGGAGATATGGTCAGCAGTATTTTATTTATGGCAGCTTTTGGTTTGGGTACATTGCCCGTAATGTGGAGCATCACTTTTTTTGGAAATTATGTCGGATTGGGAATGCGGCAGAAAATACGCAAGGCTTATCCTTATATGATGGGTTTGATGGCCTGCCTGCTCATTTTACGGGGATTGGGGTTGGGTATTCCGTATATAAGCCCTGAAATGAATACTGAAAAGGTTACAGTACAGGGCTGCTGTACTAAACCTGACGAACCTCAGGTTTTGAAATGATCGTTGTCCTTACACAGGAGTTGTAAACCAATTATGTTTGAAAAGTAAAATGAACGAATACAAGGGTATCATATGTCCACTGTAAAAATGTCAACCACAGAACAATTTCGCCATGAAAATAAAACATGGGTCCGCTTATTGGAGTTCTTTAAGCAGGAAAATTATTTCATGAAGAACCGTTTGTCAGAAGTGCTGGATAGCAGCGTGGATAAGAATTTCCTGGCCCTCGCTGAACAGTTTCAGAATAAATTTATTTTAAAAGACGAATACATTGATGAGTTGCGCCACGATATCAATGAGCTGGATGAGATTTCAAGAACCAATACCGGCCAACGGTTAAGTAGTACACTAACTAAGACACAGGGAAAACTGAGGGATGCGATGGAGTATTTTGAAAATGATTTTAACCGGCTAAAAAATGACTTCAACAAATACCTATCTTCCGTTGTTTAAAAAAAATCAGTTCAGCATGGCTGCCAGTTTCTTTTCATTGATGATGATGATATTTCCGTCTTTGATCTCAACCAGTTTTTCAGCTTTAAAATCGCTGAGTGTGCGGATGAGCGATTCAGTTGCCGTGCCGGCAATATTGGCCAGGTCTTCGCGGCTGATGTGAATCGAAAAATTCTCCTGCGATTCTTTTTGATATTTGGCCTGCAAGGCCAGCAGCGCATCGGCCACTCGTTTACGAAGTGAATTGTAAGCCAGGCCCAAAAGCTGATCCTCTTTTTCTGTAACGTTTTTGGCCAGCAGTTTGATGAATTTATGTGTTACTTCCCGGTTGTTGTGCAACAGGTCTTCAAATTCTTCTTTTGGAATAATGGCGACTTCACTGTCTTCAATGGCCTCAGCGGTTTCTTTATAAACCGTTCCTTCAAGCAAGGCGTTATAACCAAAAAAATCACCTTCATTAAACAGACCTACTGTTAATTCTTTACCGGCATCGTTTGTTTTACATGTTTTTACTTTTCCTTTTTTTATAAAGTAGAGCCGGTTTGGATGATTGCCTTCTGTATAAATGGGTTGTTTCTTTTTATAATGGTTTATATTCCGGTCGGCGGCAAGGTCTGACAAGAGGTCTCTTCCTTTAAATTCATTCAACATCTGCTGCATGCCATCAGCATCGGCATTGTAATTCTTTGAAAGCAATTCAGTTTTTTTAAGGCGGCTTTCTATTGCATTTAATAATTCAATATCGCTGAAAGGTTTGGTGATATAATCATCAGCACCCATTTCCATACCTTTCCGGAAGTCGCTCCGTTCTGCTTTTGCCGTTAAAAAAATGAGTGGTATTCCGGTGAGCCCGGGATTTTTATTCATCAGATGTAAAACACCGTAGCCATCTAAAACCGGCATCATGATATCGCAGATGATGAGGTCAGGTTTTTCCTGTAAGGCCATTTCTACGCCTATTTTTCCATTTTCAGCTGTTCTTACTTTATAACCCGCCAGTTCTAATATTTCAGCCGTGTTTTCCCTGATCTCGTTATTATCTTCTATAAGGAGTAAGTACTTCATATGTTCCTGTAAAATTTTATCCTGTTTTAAATGTAACAATAAATTCTGAACCTTTTTCCAATTGACTTTTAAAATCCATCTGGCCGTTCATGATCTCTATATACTTACCAACGATGTGGAGGCCCAACCCGGTTCCCTGGATGTTAACAACATTTGAGCCCCTGAAAAACCGCTCAAACAAATGTTCCTGGTCTTCCTTTGAAATACCCATACCATTGTCCTTAACCTGTATCCTTATTTCTTTGTCAGCAACTGTACTTAACACTTCAATGACCGTATCTGCCGGGGAAAACTTTATTGCATTTGATAGAAGGTTGGTAATGATATTCCGTAATAGGGATGAATCTAAAAAAATCATCTCTGTGCCCGTATGGCGGGAAATGATCTGCTGGCCTGGCTTTGCAAGCGCTTGCATTTCCGTACTGAGGACACTAATAAGTTCTTTTACATTAAAATCAGTATTGTTGGCTACCACCTTTCCATCTTCAATTTTACCGATAGATAAAAATTCATTCAGCAGGTTGGTAAGGTTGTTTACTGACGATTTGATACGCTGAATATGCTTGTCACGTTTTTCCTGCTCTTCAGCTTCAGTATATTTTGCTACCAGCGAAGCTGATGAAAGTATAGTACTCAAGGGTGTTCTGAACTCATGTGACGCCATAGAAACAAAGCGGCTTTTAAGGTCACTCAGGTCTTTTTCCTTACTTAATGCTTTAGTCAGTTCATCTTTTGAATTTTCAAGTTCTTCCATGGTATTTTGCAGTTGCTGTGTCCGCAATTCTACCTTTTGTTCCAGTTCATTGTTAAGCTCTGCAATTTTTGCATTAATACCTGCAAGTTGTTCCTTTTGCTGAAGCACCCCACTTTCGTATTCTTTTCTCTTAGTGATATCAGTTACAAAAGCTATGGTGTAGCTACCTTCACTCGTGTTATAGTTGCTCAGGCTGATTTCTACAGGAAACTCAGCTCCGGTTTTTTTTATGGCAAAAAGGTCTCTGCCTAATCCCATGGGCCTTGGCCTGGGGTGCTTAATGTAGTCATTTCGATGATGCGTATGTTGAGCATGGTAACGGATGGGTATAAGCTGCTCAATTTTTTTTCCAATCAGTTCATCCTGTTTGTCGTATCCAAATTGCGATAGTAAAAAGGTATTCACTAAAAGTATTTCAGCTTTTTCATCGGCAACCAAAATACCCATGGATGCGTATTGAAATAAAGCCTCAAATCTTTGCGGGGAATCTTTCATTTTACTGCGTGTAATTTTTTACAAAAATACAACTTTTGATTCCGGCTTTAAGGTGTCGCATATTTTTCTTAAGAGGTTACAAAACCCTACATTCGATGCCGGATAAATCGATAATATCTGTAACTATCCCGGTAGCCAATTCTCTGCTCCCCGATAGAGAATTGGAGTTTTCATTTAGAGATGATAATCTGAGGGTAGTTGAAACAAAAACCCCTGTAAACGTTGAATTTACAGGGGCAGTGAAATTCTGAAACATCTCTGGTGACCGCGTTAGGATTCAAACCTAAAACCTTCCCGACCTCATAGGTCGGGATGCTCTATTCAATGATTTTCTGCATTATCAATTCTTTGATCCTGATTTTACTTTTCCATGATTTTAATTGCTTTTCTCTTTGCATCGCTTCGTATTTGGTATTAAATGTTTCAGTATAAACAATTTCCCAATCTTTCGCTTTAGCAGTATATCCCTTATGTGAAGAGAGATGTTTTGTCAACCTGGTAATAACTGATTCCCCTGTAAAACCTATATAATATGCGTTGAGACTTTCAGAAAAAATGATATAGGTAGTAAATTGTTGCATCAATTTCAAATTTATTAAATAATCGGTAATTTGGGATTGTAAGCGTACTATAAAATCCTATCTTTGACATCCGAAAAATGGCTGCGTAGCTCAACTGAATAGAGCATCTGACTACGGATCAGAAGGTTTTAGGTTTGAATCCTAACGCGGTCACTAAATAATAAAAGCTGCCAATTGGCAGCTTTTATTATTTTTTCTTTCACCTTCAAACTACAATCCTGCTAAAAATTGATTGTGTATAAGGTCTACCACATTCACAAGACTTTTGGTTTCTTCATATACTTTTAATTGCCTGTCGGCACCTGTACCCTGTTCCAGCATTTTGTGTACATTATTAATTGCATGGCGGCTACCTAATTCAGGTAAAACATCATCTACAAAGTCGAGTAATTCATAAATGAGCACCCTGGTATTTACTTCCATTTCTTTTCCAAAATCGATCATACTGCCATCAATGCCATAGCGGCCTGCCCGCCATTTATTTTCATTTAATAAAGCCCTGGAATACATCATAAAATTCAGGTTCTGGCTCCGCAGTTTGTACAATTTGGCACAAATGGCCTGGAACAATGCCGCAATGGTGATCGTTTCCTGCACCGTCATCGGCACATCGCATATCCTGAACTCAACAGTATTAAAGAAAGGATGCACCCGTAAATCCCACCAGATCTTTTTTGCATTATCAATGCAATTGGTTTTTACCAACAGCTTTATATAATTGTCGTACGCTTCAATACTATCAAAATAATCTGGGATGCCCGTACGGGGAAATTTATCGAATACTTTGGTGCGGAAGGATTTATAACCGGTTGTTCTGCCTTCCCAAAAAGGGGAGTTGGTGCTCAATGCGAAAATATGCGGCAGAAAATAACGGGCTGAATTTGCAATATGAATCGCCATCTCCCGGTTTTCCATACCTACATGTACGTGTAGGCCAAAAATTAAATTACTGCGGGCAGCTTCCTGCAACTCATTCACAATTTCGTTATAGCGAACATGTTCAGTAATCAACTGACTTTCCCAATGGCTGAAAGGATGCGTACCTGATGCACCTACCCAAAGGCCCAGCTCATCGGCAATACCACTGATGGTTTTGCGTAAAGTACCAACATCAATAAAAGCTTCATCAATGTCTCGGCAAATATCGGTGCCTACTTCCACAACTGCCTGGTGCATCTCGGCTTTTACTTTGTCCTTGATCACTTTCTGGCCTTCGTGCACAATTTTCTGGTCATGGCTTTTCAGTTCCCGGGTTTCGGGGTCTATTACCATATATTCTTCTTCAATACCCAGTGTAAATTGTTTGTATGATAGACTTGCCATATTTAATTGAATAAAAATTTACAGTTTAAAAATATCATTTGTTGGGATTCGTAGCCCTTTTAAAACAGTTGATTTAATATTTTCATTGGCTTCATAAATCACCGGCTTCCCATATTCTTCTTTTTCATTTAAAAGAAAAACATGAATCTGCTTAAATTCAGGATAAACTACCCAGTATTCTTCCACACTATTTTCTTCATACAAATCGAATTTGTATTTGGTTTCGGTTCTTGTATTGCCCGGGCTTAAAATTTCAACTACCAATTCCGGGGCACCATCCACACTGCGTTCATCTCTCAGTTTTTCTTCATCACATACAACAATGATATCTGGTTGAACCACAGTAGTTATTTCATCATCCCTTAATTTCTTCTTACGATAAGGTTTGCCTTTAAGCCTTACATCTACCGGTGCTATAAGTACTTTGCAATGCTTGTTTTTTAAAAAAACATGCATTGCAACAAATATATTACCGGCTATTTGCTGATGGTTAAAAGTAGGGGCCGGGCTCATCTTAAATATCTTACCCCTTATCAGTTCAATCCTTTCTTTAAAATTCCAGGTTAAGTAGTCTGCATAGGTAAACCCAATTGGGCTTTCCGGTTCTTCAACCTTTGTTTCGGTGAAGTCATCGTTTTGTATGGTTAAATAATTTTTCAACCCTTATTTATACAGTTTCTTTTTTGCTGCGCTGTTCTTAATATAATTGCCCCAGGTTAAATTATCTGTATTGTCTTTGTGTTCCATTGCTTTTTCAATGGCATAAGTGGCTGCTGTTTCTACCACCCACTCAAAATTTTCCTGGCCAACACTGTTCACTTCTGCATCCGGGGCCGGGTTACAAAAATCAATGGCATACGGAACACCGTCACGTAATGCTAATTCCACCGTGTTAAAATCATAACCCAGGTAATGGCAAATACGCAACACGATATCCTCCATTAATTTATATCTTTCAGGCGACGGACTAAAATCTGCTACATAGCGCAAATGGTGTGGGTTACGGGGCTCGTAAGGCATGATGCGTACATATTTGCCACCAATGCAATAGCAGCGGTAATATTCATCAAATTTTATTTCTTCCTGCAGCATCATTACCAGTTGCTCTGTTTCTGCATGCTTTTCAAAAAATTCTTCCATGCTATTTAGCTGGTAAACACTTTTCCAGCCACCACCGGAAAATGGTTTCATGTATGCAGGGAAACCGATATAATTAAAGATACCTTCCCAATCCATGGGATAAGCCAGGTTGCTGAAAGACTCTTCGCTTGTATCGGGTGGTAAATCTCTTGAAGGAAGAATTACAGTTTTAGGAACCGGCACATCAATTTTGGTAGCGAGGCAGTTATTAAAGAATTTTTCATCGGCACTCCACCAGAATGGATTGTTGATCACCGTGGTGCCGCACAATGCTGCATTCTTTAAAAAAGCCCTGTAAAAAGGTACATCCTGTGAAATACGGTCAAATATAACTGCATAGCCCGATGGTTCTCCCTGCATTACCTTATCAATGCGAACGGGTTCGGCTATAATGCCCTCAATGTTTTTGCTGTTTACCCTTTCGATAAAGGCCTCAGGAAAGCTTCTTTCCTTTCCAAATAATACGCCTATTTTCTTCATAATGCATTTTTATATAGTTTAAAAATTGTTTTGACTGTCGAAACATTTATCTAATCCAAATATATTTTGTAACAACCAATAAAACAAATTATGTTTCCGGTACGGTTTTATAGAAAAATTCTTGCTGATAAATTTTGTTTTCAATCAGGCCGAATCAATAAATTAGATGGTATTTTCTTATTTTTGAGGATATGGCAGAACATAAGACGGCGAATATCTTAGTTGAGCAGCATATAATTTCTTCGGTGTTTTTGAAACGTGAGGTGATCATTGATTTTTACTTCCCTCCTAAAGCCACTGACCCTTCAAACTTAAGCCTCTTACTTGTTAATGACGGTCAGGACCTGGTAACCATGAAGTTTGAGGAAATACTAGATGAATTATACGATACCCATTCGATCAGCAATCTTTTTTGCGTAGGTATACATTGCTCCAAAGACCGCAAAAATGAATACGGCACGGCAAAGTACCTCGACTATAAAGGGCGTGGTGCGAAAGCCGCTTTATACAACGAGTTTATTCTGCAGGAGTTGTTGCCTTTTATCCGTAAAACGTTATTCATTTATTCGTTTAAAGAAAAATGTTTCGCAGGTTTTTCACTCGGGGGATTGTGTGCCCTTGATATGGTTTGGAACCATCCGCTGGAATTTAGTAAGGTAGGCGTTTTCAGCGGTTCTTTGTGGTGGCGTGATAAAGACCAGGATGATGACGACTTTGACGAAAATAATAACCGCATCATGCACCGCCAGATCAAAGAAGAAAAAAATAGCTTTCCGTGGCTAAAATTCTTTTTTGAAGTGGGAACCCTGGATGAGGTTGCTGACCGCAATAACAATGGCGTGATCGATTCTATTGACGATACGCTTGGACTGATAGATATACTGGTTGACAAAGGCTACAGCAAGCAGGAACAGATCAGGTTTTTAGAATTAAAAGAAGGTCGCCATGATGTGCTCACCTGGAGCAAAGCGTTTCCGGATTTTTTAAAATGGGGATGGGGGAGTAGTTAGGAGTTAGTAGTTAGGAGTTAGGAGTCAGGAGTTAGGAGTTGGCAAGT
>JANOUJ010000542.1:0-3546 GCA_031416815.1 Chitinophagaceae bacterium | reverse complement strand
AAGAATATCCACCAGGTAGATTCATTTCTGGAATCGGCGAACGGGAAGGTACCCGTGAGCACATTACCAGAGGCTGACTGACCAACTGATGAAAAGGCGGGCAAAGAAATGGCGCCACCTGCCAACGTAACTGCCTGGCATGACAATACCGAAACTTTCAGTGAATTTTGATTGTCGATCGCTATTTTTACGTTGAAGTTATCTTCACCTGCCAACGAAGCCGGAACCACTCCAAAACAGACCGGAGAAAGTTGTTGAGAAGCAATACGCTGTAAAGCATCCATCCACGCATTATCCTGTTCAATAAAATGATTTTTATTGATCTTCATTCCGTCTATCCAGTTTACGGGAAAATGTTTTTGCTGATCTCTCATAAATTTATACTTCTCCTTCCTCTATAATGCGTTCGCAAATAATAATTGTGTCCTCTTTAATTTTATTGTCTTTCACAGAAAGGTTAGGGTCAAGTATTTTATGGCGCTGGTACCATTTCGGTTTAGTACGGAACCACCATTCCTGCGGACTATTGTAATTGTCTGTAAACTCAATGGGTGTTTCACTGTGCAATTCATTATAATCATTTAAAAAATGATAATACAGATCTCCTAAATGCATCGCTTCAGGCCCCTTGGCCCTGAAATTTGTTTTTAACGGTTCAGATGATTGCTTTGCAATTTCAAAAGCTATCACTACCAGTTTTTCATTAGGCCTTTCATCTGGCAGATCAATTTGCTGATTAACAGGATAGTTCCAGGTAGTAAACACCGGTAAAGGAATTTTATAAGCTGCTTCAAAAGTGTAAAGAACCAATATGGGAATGAAAAAGCTGAGCATACTGAGTAGCATGGGATAATATAGAAAGTTCTTGTCTTTTATAAAATACTGGAGGGTAGCAAACATAGCTATGGTAAGCATGATCAATGAAAGGGCGAAAAATATTTCTCCAATAGCTACCTTTTTATGATCGTTCTTGGTTGCATAAAAATATCTTTTATGAAAAAAAACAACATGTAGGATGCCGAATAATAAAAATACACCGGAAAATATCCAGTACACCGTGAACAAATGCTCATCTATCCATGTTGCCAGGAACGCCACGCCCGATGCTCCTGCGGCAGAAAAACTTCCAAAAAGAATAGGCTTTTTTGCGTTTGCTGCAAATCCACGGGCGAAATGCTTAACTACGAAAAACAGCGTTATTGAGCAGGCTAATGAGCCGCCCATCAGCATATAAAAGTATTTTAGCGCCATAATAAATCTGCTTATAAAATTTATAAGGATGCAACAGTAAATACAGATACTTAATATTTAGGTACCAGTATTAAAACTGTTTGTTACTCATAATGTATTGAATTAATAGTTTTCGATGTGGATATTAAAATAATAGAACTTCAGCAAGGTTTGTAACCAGCCGAAAATTATTTGTTTTGTTTGAATTCTGCTTTCCATTCTTCGCCATCATCTCCCTTATATCCATCTAATTTAACAAGGAAGCTTTTTGCCGGAAAAAACGGTGTGATGTGAATGTCCAGATTAATGTGCTTGGTATCTTCATCCCTGTCAAAGTTAATTATCTGAAATTTTTCTATCAGCTTGTCTGCACCCTGAATACCATCCAGGAATTTTACGATCTGTTTACGCAAACTGCCTTCCATTTTGGTATTCCAAAGTTCAAATGCACGCCTGTTTAAAAAGTCGGACATCACTTTTGCAATAAAATCAAATACCCGTACAACTGAATAGGTTTGCATACCCAGGTTATCGCCGGTAAATAATGTTTTGGCAGAGAAGGGCATTACTTTACCCCACTCGCCTACAAGCGGCACCAGGCCAACGTTTTCAAGTTCCGAAATGTCAGCCTTTTTCATATCAAAACGTACGGCATCCACTTCGTCAATAGTGCCATAGGTTTTACCGGCAACGGGTTGCGACATTTTAGTGCAGTATATTTTACCTGCCAGGGCTGCCGAGCCAGGTACATATATATCTTCCTCTTCGCCAACCTCTTTGTTCTTGCCCCTGCCGACGATGTAATTACAAGTCATCATCACGTTTGCTTTATGAACATCTCCGCCGGTTAAATTTGCATCTGTAAATAGATCGAGCGCTTCATCCGGTGATTCCACATTCACAAAATCTGTTACCAGCATCATTTTATTGGCGTAGGCAATTTTAGCCCATTTATCAACCACTTTATTCGATCCCATGTATCCGGGTATCACCATTATAGAATAATTCCTTCTCAGATCAAGCCTGTCAAAATTGTGTTTAAGCTCTTCAGCAACATGCTCAATAAACTTTGGTTCATCCAGGTCTGTTATCTGGCTCATAGCCGCATTCATTATAGACAAATTCTTTAGCTTAGATGACTCGGTATTTTTATAGAAAAGATTAACTGAACGGTATGCCGTTTCAAGCTCCTTGGTAGTTTCCATCACTTTTTTCAAATTCCCTTTCAGCAATTTTTCTGCAACTTCTCCCTTTGCAGTACTTTTATCAACCATCGCAGAAACATTCTCAGAATTCTCCAAAAGTTCCAGCCACATGCCTATTCTTTTTTTCACTTCGGCACGTTGTGCTTTTTTATTGCTGTCGGTAAGAAATATATTTTTCTTTGCTTTTCGCTGCGGATTCAGGTTATCAACCCCATCTACCACGGCTTCCAGAAAATCAAATCCACCAGCTTTAGCCAATGCATTCAGCGATTCTTCCATCGGCGCATGGCCTGCTTGCTGTTTTACGCCTTCTTTAAAGGCAGGAGCGACTTCTTCTTTTTTTATTTCTTCGTTTGACATATTATTGTTTTAATATTTTTAATATTGAAAAATTATAAAATAGGGCGCCGGTTACTTATCATCAAGTTCGGCAGCCAGAGACTTTAAGGCATTAACAAAGGCTGCCTTGGTGTCGGGATTTTGAATCACATTTGCCAGCGACTTGTTGCTCTTTAGCTGCTTCATAATTTTAAGGTATGTCCCATATTCAATATCAAGATTCTTTAAAAATGAACTTTGGTTAGTAAGGTTTTTTGGATCGAAATCACCCAGTCCGCCAAACTGAAAATTTTCATTGGTGGTTGAGCCGTCTTCTTTGTCCAGCGCCACATCTACCTGAGGTCTAAAATGTTCAAAAACAGCTTCCACTGTCTGGAGGTCTTCTACAATCTCCGGCTTGTTTGGATCATCATAGGTAAGTTTTTGAATAAACAGGGTTTTGTTTGGAGAAATTTCAACAAATCCTTCCCCAACCGGATCAGGAGCAAGAATAGTGGTTGCTATTCCAGGTTTAACTTGTGGCATAGTGTTTAGTTTTAGTTTTGGTGATGAAATTACTAACCTGCAAATAATTCGATATAAATATATTAATACTTTTTAGTTTTCTACTCAATTTTCCATACTAATTCTTCATTTTTTAAATCCACATGAATTGTATTGCCCTTTTTTACTTCTCCCGAGATTATATATTTGGAGATCGGTCTCCGGATCTGTGTTCGTATTACACTTGAAATTTGCCTTGCGCCATATTTTGGCGTAAAACCGTTTAAGG
>JANOUJ010000541.1:0-14921 GCA_031416815.1 Chitinophagaceae bacterium | reverse complement strand
AGCCACAGTATTGACATTACAAATATAAAATACAATCAAAAGGGTTGGTATCATTGGAGTTTGTCAAATTCAGGTTGCAATGTCTCTTATCGTGACAGTGTGTATGTTAATGTAAAACTCAGGCAGGAAACTCCTCCCTGCTCTCTTACCAATAATTACGTGTCTTCATCCAATTTAATTGATGTGGCTTTTACCTCGGTTACACAAGGATTTGACCCTACATTTAATGGTATGGCGGTGTATGGTAATAGATCGTTGGGATACCCATCGTACAGAGTCTTGTTTAATTCATACAATGGAAACACAGAGCCTATTGATGGGGTTTATAATACTACCAACGTACCTACCTTCGATATTTTCCAGGATTATAATACAGTATCTGTTAGTTTTTTATACAGCGGGCAATTTTTTCATTGCCACCCAAATCAAAAATTATATGTTTCGCATGTTGGTGGAAAAATCAGGGTGTCATTTTGCAATATGATCTTTAGTAACACTACAATACTTTCTACCTGCTCCGGGCAAATGACGAAAATGTAATCATTTTCTAACATCGTCATTCTTATACCTAAATAAGAATTAAGAATTTCCACAAAAAATATTTGGAAAAGGTTAGCATACTCCTTGCAGAATTTTTAAACAAGTTCGCAAGATTAGCTAAACAAGTATTCTACATCTGATTTTGAAAGTGCTTTTACAAAGCTGGCATCATCTGCTATAAGCTCGCTGGCCAGTTTACGTTTGCGTTCCTGCAGTTCCAGTATCTTGTCCTCAATGGTATCTACACATATCATTCGGTAGGCAAAAATGTTTTTGGTTTGGCCAATACGATGCGTACGGTCAATGGCCTGTTGTTCTACGGCCGGGTTCCACCAGGGATCAACAATATATACATAATCAGCAGCAGTAAGATTTAAACCCACGCCACCGGCTTTTAACGAAATTAAGAACACCCTGCACTCATCGTTGTTCTGAAAATTTTGAATGGCTTTTTCTCTATCAGGAGCCGATGTACTGCCGTCGAAATATTCAAACGGTATACCATCTTCGATTAGTTTCTTTTTTATTAAAGCCAGCATGCCTAAAAACTGGGAGAATATTAGGGCCTTGTGGTTTCCGATATTCTCTTCGATCTCACGTGCCAATTCATCAAGTTTTATAGAATGGTTGGGGTATTTTTCATCTTCATTCAATATAGCCGGACTGTCGCATATCTGGCGTAACTTCATCAGCCCCTGTAAAATGGTTAATTGTGATTTGCCGATTCCCTGCTGATCAATGGTGCCCAATATCTTTTCCCGGTAACTATTGCGGTAAGCCTCGTAAACTTTACGCTGCTCCGTTTCCATTTCGCAAAACAAAATAGTTTCTGTTTTATCGGGCAGATCTTTAGCAACCTGTTCCTTGGTACGGCGCAAAATGAAGGGGAACAACAATTTGCGTAAATGTTCTTTCTGTTCCTGCTCACCAAATTTATCAATGGGCGTTGCAAATTCGTTCCTGAAAAATTCCATATTGCCAAGCAGCCCGGGGTTGAGAAAATTCATCTGCGCAAAAATATCAAAAGTGTTGTTCTGCAAAGGAGTACCGCTCATGCAAAGCCTGTTTTTAGCCGTCAGCAAACTGGCAGCCCTGGTAACTTTTGAAGCCGGATTCTTTATAGCCTGACTTTCATCCAGGATCACATAATCAAAATTTATTTTCAACAAAAGTTGTATATCGCTGCGTAGGGTTCCATAGGTTGTAATGATGATATTGTGCTTCTGTAATTCCTCTCCACTACGGCTTCTAATACTGCCGTGATGGATATGGAACGATAAAGAAGGTGAAAATTTCTGAACCTCATTTCTCCAGTTATAGATCAACGTAGTGGGGCACACCACCAACGCTTTCAATCCTCCTGTAATTTCCTTGTAATGATGCAGCATACTCAATGCCTGCACCGTTTTACCCAAACCCATATCATCAGCTAAAATGCCTCCCCAGCCAACATCGTTCAAATAATTGAGCCATTGAAAACCTGAAGTTTGATACGGCCGCAATATATCCTGCAAATGAGCTGGCGGTGCAGTTTCAGGGATATTTTTAAATTCCTTCAGGCGCTCGTATTTTTCATCCAGCTCAAAACTTAATTCTTT
The DNA here is from genome assembly GCA_031416815.1 of Chitinophagaceae bacterium. GTDB lineage: Bacteria > Bacteroidota > Bacteroidia > Chitinophagales > Chitinophagaceae > Ferruginibacter. Next base: position 12,783 of record JANOUJ010000541.1, on the reverse strand, counting down.
TTCATCCCTGTTCTCGTACAACTCATCTATCACACTCATGTGGTATTTTGACAGGCGCAACTGGTTGCTGCGGCCATCGCCCACTTTAAACAGTAACGAATATCTTTTCAGCCATTCATCAGGCAATATGCCCAACGTACCATCGCTCAACTGTACGAACGATTGTTTATTGATCAATGCACTTTTTATTTCGTCAATTCCCACACGCTGCTCACCAAATTCAATTTCCACCTTCGCATCAAACCAATCAAGCCCGCTGCTTACATGAATATGTGTATTGGGCCGGGCCGTGTTAAACCTAAAATTTCGCAGTGCCTCAAATCCAAATACCGGCACTTTCATTTCATTCATGGCATCTACAAATAAAAAGAACCAGTTATTGCGCAGCACATCAGCGCCTCTTAATACCAGGTTATTTTTATTGTCGTCGGGCCTTACAAACATAGAATGCAAACCTTCCAGTTTTTTTAGAAAGTTTTCTTCTGCAGTTAAATCCCTTTCAATGATCAATATCTTGTCTCCATCCGGAATGATGATATTTTCTTTGTCTGCCGCCTTGGTCTCAAATCCCTTGTAGGTAAATACCGGCTGAAACACAAGATAGTCGCCCTTTTCCTGCAACTGTAGTTTCACTTCCGGCTCGCCACTTTTAATTTCCCTTACCAGGCTTTTATCAAACTCTACTTTGTATTCTTTGGTAAGCGGCAAAATAACTTTGCGCATTTTTTCGGCCCAATTATCTTTGCTCAGTTGAATATTGCCTTCTTTCAGAAACTTTTCTGCCTGCAAAATATCTTCGGCTTTTTGCCATAAATACAACACCTTGTCATTTAAATAAACCAGGCTACTGTTACATTCATTATCGGTAAACGGAACGGTATCGCCTAACAACTTTACTGTGCAGGCAATTTCAAAATGGGCGGCACTGGCCTGCACTCTAAAAACAGGGGCAATAAAATGATTGCTTAATTCAATTTCAACCAGGTTGGCAGTTGTAAATTGTTTAGACTTTGGCAGGTAAAAAATAAAATTGTTTTCAGCCTGCTCTTCAAATATTTTTTTGAGTTTGGGTTGCAGGTATTCGGCGATCAGCGCCTTTGTTTCTTCGGGCAGATCGTCGCCATCGGTATGAATGATATTTTCCCATATGCCACTAAAGGGTGAGTTGCGATCGAGATATTTATTTATTTCAGGTGTTTGCAATTTACGAACCTGCTGCACCAATTGTTTGTCATCTTCGCCAAACAATTCTGTATTTACAAATTTGGTTAGGTCGAGCTTCTCTATCTTTCCAACATACTTGTTCTGTGCATCGTTGGTTTCTCCCTGCACGGCATCTACCTCAAAATGAGGATATGTAGCTGCGTTAAAATTAAAAACCACCCCCAGCTTTTTTGCCGGGTGTTCCTCTACAGTAACTTCTTCCGTTGGCAGTTCGGGTACAATAAAAACCTCCGAAGGCCTCGTTGCCGTAGCACATGCAGCCACTCGTTTTATAGTAGTATCCAATACCTTTAAAAAAGGTTTTCCTTCTTTATACGTAAATTCAAATTTGCCCGTAAGATCATCTTCTAAACTGTACCCATAGATCTGGAGCAATTTGTTTTTTTCTTTGTCCCAGTTACGGATGGTATCAAAATAATTAGTGCCATAAGCATCCAGTAATTGCAGAAACAACAAGGTTTTATGTTCGCAAAGCGGGTGTTCCGCTTCTCCGCATTTGCAGGAGGTATCAAAATTCCGTTCATCATTCTTTTGAATTACCAGCGGAAAGGATTCTCCTTCGATGATAAGTTCAGCTTCTACACGTTCGTCAGCAGCTTTGATGATATTTGCTTTTGTGCTTCGCAAAATATTTTCGGCCTCGGCATAAATACCTGGCGATGAAAGCAGCTTGATCATTTTTAGTTCAATGTGCTTCATCTTGGCAACTGTATGGCGCTGGTTGTATTGGATATTGGTATTGCCCAGCATATTCTTATCAACCATATCCTGAAGGCGTAACAAAGCAGCGCCTTCGTGCCGGCATACATCGCCCATGTTATAGGGGCATGAGCAACGGACCGTCATTGATTTGGCGTCGGTGTATTTTTGAATATACACTTTGTAAAATGTGGCATAGCTGTCGTCCTTTACCCTGAACACAACGCCGCCCATCAACTGGTCATGTTCAACCAGTTCAACAAAACCCATTGCATGGATCTTTTTACTCCGCCGGATCACTTCGTCGGAGCCGTTGTTGTACACATATTTGATAAGGTGCGGTAACGCCATTCTGGATTTAAATTGCCGATTTGGGATTTCAGATTTCTGAAAAAGGCAATTTGCAAAAGTAACGGAAAAAAGCTAAGCCCTGAAACGTTACAGGCATATTAAAAAGAAAATTGTGTTAATTGGTTTTATGGGAAGGTTTTTCATTTTGCTACCAGTTTACCATCTTCATACAAAACCGTAACATTGGCGACATCTTCGGATAAACAATACCTGATATCTTTTTCCAGCCCATAGCCAGAAAGCCGCATGTAATGCGAAGCATTTTTTGATCTCATAAATTCAAACAGGTTTTCTTTGGCGTCATTATACATGGTTGCTGCCATCTGAGAGGAATCGCAGTTAATTGAAAAATGCTTTCCAATGCGATCGATTACAGCACCCGCAAATAAAGTGTCTTCAATATTAACCCTGTTCTTCCAGGCAGCACAACCTAATATCACGTTTTGCTTTTGTGCCAATAAAAAATCGCACACTGCAGAAAGGTTTGGGAACGATCCCGTGATGATGGCTCTTGCATTTTTATCAAGCGCCATATGCAACAGCTTTGTACCGTTAGTGGTGGTGAGCACCAAAGTTTTGCCTTCCACAAATTCACGTGGGTACTCAAAGGGGGAATTGCCATATTCGAGACCTTCGGCAATTCGTCCATCTCTTTCTCCTGCAGTAATACTGTCAATTTGCTTCCCGATGCATATACACTCAGCAACGCTGTCAACCGGGATGATTGATTTGGAACCATTGTACAGCGCAGCGGCAATGGTAGATGTTGCCCTCAACACATCGATGATCACAACGATACTTTTTTCTACCGGGTATAGTTCTAAAAGTGCAGGAGAAAGACAGGTATATAGTTCGGGCTTGGCTGTTTGCATTATCATAAAATTAATTCAAAATGGCTTTCCACTTTTGCGTTTCGGCATATTCTTTAATCACTGCATTTCTTTTTGTTAATAATTTTTCGATGTATGATGCAAGAAAAAGCCTGTTGGCAATTTTGCCGAATATGCCGTAGGGAGTTTCAAAATTAACCAGGTCTATCAAGATGGTGCCGTTTGCTGCCGCTTTAAAATGATGTTCGTGATGAAAGCTTACAAAATCCCCTTTTACCATCTCATCTGTAAACAGAACAGGTGTTTGCATCTCCGTGATTTTTGATGTAAACTGCCTGGTTTTAAAAAGATGTTTTGCCTGCCAGGTCACCGTTTCGTTTTTGTTTATTAACCCGTTCATTACACCGGCTATCGCTTTTTCTTTGGTAGATGCGGTAGATATCTGGTGCAGGTTTATGCTTCGGCTTAAATCAAAAACACGTTCGATTGGCGCTACAATAAAAGATGTAAGATGTATTTTAGGCATAGTTAGTTAATGCCTGCTAGTTGGCAGACAGGGATAATGAAATAATGGATAGAGGATAATGGATAATTTCTTTAACCAGAACGCTTTTGCATCAATAGCAAACTGCATAATTCGAAAAAATTATCAATGATCCCTGTCTGCCAACAGGCAGGCATTCCATTAAACAAAAGGTATTTTTACCACTTTGGCTTTAAGTAATGTATTGCGGACACTTATAAAAATTTCGCTGTCAACTGCCGAAAATCTTGTATCAACATAACCCATGCCTATCGCCTTGCCTAATGTGGGCGATTGCGTTCCCGATGTTACCCGGCCAATAATATGTCCTTCAAAATCTTTTATATCGTAACCCTGCCGGGCAATACCTTTTTCAACCATTTCAAAGCCCACCAATTTTTTGGTAAGCCCTTCCGCTTTTTGTTTTTCAAAATAAGTGCTGTTGGTAAATGGTTTGCTGAACTTGGTTATCCAACCCAACCCGGCTTCCAGTGGCGACGTGGTATCATCAATATCATTACCATATAAACAATAGCCCATTTCCAAACGCAGCGTATCTCTTGCACCCAATCCAATGGGCTTAATTCCACCTTTTTGTCCCGCTTCAAAAATAGCATCCCAAATTTTATTTGCATCATCGTCCATATCCTGGAAATATATTTCAACCCCGCCTGCACCTGTGTAACCGGTTGCACTTACCAATACGTTTTCAACGCCCGCAAATGTGCCTTTGGTGAAGGTGTAATACTTCAGGTTCATGATATCCATTTCGGTAAGCTGCTGCAAAATTTTTGTTGCGTTGGGACCCTGTATGGCCAACAGACAGGTTTTATCGGATATGTTGTGCATCTCTACCTGCTTATCGTTAAATTGCTGTATCCAATTCCAATCTTTATCAATATTACTGGCATTTACAACAAGCATATAAGCCTTGTTTTCTTCAAGGCAATACACGATCAGGTCATCTACAATACCACCATCTCTATTTGTAAGGCAACTGTATTGGGCCTTTCCGTCTGTTAGTTTTGAGGCATCGTTGCTGGTGATGCGTTGAATAAGATCCAGTGCATTTTCTCCTTTCAAAATAAACTCACCCATATGGCTCACGTCAAACACACCTGCCGAATTACGTACAGCCGCATGCTCATCGTTGATGCCTGAATAACTGATGGGCATATTATATCCTGCAAACTCGGCCATTTTAGCGCCAAGGGCAATATGTTTTTGTGTGAAGGGTGTATTTTTCATTCGGGAATATTTTGTTTTCGTGTAGCTGCAAATGTAAAATAAAAAGCTGATGGTATGGTATAAAAAAGTCCCCCGAAAAATCGGGGGACGTTGTTGGTTTCAACTTCAACTCAACTATTGAAACGATTTTAATTGTCTTCTATGATTTGCTTTAATTCTTCACAGATCTGTCTTACTCTTTCGCAGGATTCTTCTGAATTCTCGTTCTTATTAATACGTATCCGCAGTTCACCGGGGTTGGAATTGATATAAAAAGTTGTTTTATCATCCAGGGTTATTTCATCATCTACAAAGCCATTGTCAATTGATACACTGCTGTTGCTAAGCAGGTGATCATTTAAATAAACCTGTACAGCATGCGATTTGTTTCTCCTGTAATCTGCGTCCATTTCATATTCATCTTCATCATCTGAAACGGAGATTGACATATCGTGACGGTGATGAAAACAGGATGACATGCCAGCTATCATTATCAACCCGAGGAAAACGGAAACCAAGTAATTTTTCATTTGTTCTATTTTAGAAATGATAAAAAATGTTTAGTTTATCTCCATCATCGGGCTAAAAGCCGGTAACTGAGAGCTGAGCGGAGACGGTTCATTATTTTCCCCGATCTTATCCAGCTGCTGTTCAATTTTTTGCTTTGCCTTTTCCAATGAGTCTTTTATTCTTTGCTTTTCATTTTCCAGTTTCATTTTCATAGAATCTATTTTATTCATCGGTTCGCCACTGTTATACCGGTAATTATCCTGATCATTACCGTTGTTGTCAGTTGTTACTTCTATACCATTGCTGTTTATGGTTACTTTAGTACGTCCTTCTTTACCTGCGGGCACTCCTTTTAAAGTATACAACTGGCCATCCGCTCCCATTTTATACTCAACGCCGGTTTTCCAGTTTTGTGCATCGCTGTCAGAATCATAATACCAGTCGCCATCGTTCCGGTTGCTGCCAAAATGAACATCATTAAACCAACTTATACTTTTGTCAACTTTAATTCTTTTACCAACCGGTACATAAATGGTGAGTACTACTCTTTGGTTACGGAACTTGTCGGTTTTATTAACAGCAATCCCCTTATCCATCAGCAGAACGCTATCTTTTTGTACACCGGTGTATTGAATTTTTGCAGCATTTTCTTCAGCAATGTTTCTGAATCTGCCTGTTGCAGTTTTAATAACTGTAACTCTAAAGCTGTCGTTGATTGCTTTAACAATACGCACATCAACATTATTTACAAAGGCTGTATCTTCCTGGATACCTTCGAAAGGTTCAAACCTTAAAAACCTGCTGCGGTTATACTTATACAATGGCGATTTTGCTGTGATCTCCAGTTTATCAACCGATGGATTGATTAATGCAATCTCCTGCTCTGTAAGGTTTTTGCTGTTGTAGTTAAAATCGCGGCTGATAGAGGAGATCAACAGGATAAAGCTTATCCATCCAATAACCCACAAGGCACCAAATGTGAAGCCGAGCGTTTTACCATTGTTTTTTGACCTTGCAATCTTGCGTATGATCCAGGTAATGATACCGATAATAGGCACTGTTATAAAGAACATCAGGGTACCCCATGCAAACAGGTTTTGATAATCACCCCCGATCAAAAAGTCTTTTAAAGGAACCAATCCTACTGATGCTATTGCCAGGCCGAATAATGCCACTATCAAAATAATACCTACGGTTCCAATTATAAGGTATGCAAATATTTTTGCTAACATGGCGATCACATTGCCCAGGCCGCCGCGGCTACGCCTTGCAAAGTTTTTTGTATCATTTGCAACAGCATTCGCCTTCTCTGTTACTACAGCAGATGCTTCTTTACCAAATGTGGAGGCTTTTTTTCCTACGCCTTTCATTTCTTCCATTACAGATGCTTTGATAGAATTCATATCCACTTTCTCGCCTTTCATTTCCAGCTTTTCAGATGTGGTGGAGGCTTCCGGTATCACTATCCATAAAATAATATAAACGATCAGGGAAGTTGGGCTGAAGGTAAAGCGAACGATATCACCAAAATCTCCAAAACCCCAGTGGCCCCAACGTGAAATAAATGATAAGAAGGGAAGCAGGAACAATACTCTTGGTATCCAGGCATTGATGCCAAAATAATTACCAATACCGCTACATACGCCGGCGATCAGTTTTTCATCCGGGTCACGGAATAATTTTTTTCTTGTTCCGCCAATCTGGGTGGTAGCGCTGCTGGGCACCGCTATCCACATAATAATGTAAGTTAAAAACCCGATGCCTGAAAATAACAGCACCACAAAAATTATCCTGGCAATTACAACATCCATATTAAAATAGTTGGCAAGGCCGCTGCACACACCACCCAGTACTTTATCATTTTCATCACGGAATAATCTTTTGTGGCCGGTTGATGAAGTAGTGTTGCCCGCTGGCTGTTCCTGGTTGGCTGATGAGTAAGATGATTGTGTATCATCCATGGCTTCAAACTCTTCGGGCCTGCCCATGTTCTTAATAATTGCATTTACATCATCATCGGTAATACAGGTGGCGCCTTTGGTAATTTTTTCCTGGAACAGTTCACCAATACGGCTTTCAATGTCGTTGATGATCTCTTCCTTGCCTTCTTCATTGGCAAAGTGGCGGTTCAGGCTTTCAGTATAATTTTTCAGCAATTCAAATGCTGTTACTTCTATCGGAACAACACGTCCCTGGAAGTTTATATTTATTACTTGTTTCATGGCTTTAATTTTTTCGTTTCGTTAGTTGTTTTGGTCCAACAAAAAATCATGGCTATACTCTTTATTGTTGGTGGTCGTTGAAGTTGTTATCCCCTGCATCGGCGGGACCGTTGTTAATAATATTTTCCTGTTCAGTATTGGTAAGCGCCCTTACTGCGTTTGCAAGTTCATACCAGGTTGCCTCCAGTTCTTTGTAAAATCCTGCCCCTTTTTCTGTTAGGGTAAAATATTTACGTGGGGGGCCACTGGTACTTTCTTCCCAACGGTAAGATAAAAGTTCTGCGTTTTTAAGCCTGGTCAACAGGGGGTATAAAGTACCCTCCAGTATATTCAGGTTTGCCGCTTTCATTTTTTCAATGATATCCGAAGGGTAGGCTTCGCCCTCTTTAATGATGGAGAGGATGCAAAACTCCAGAACTCCCTTACGCATCTGGCTGGCTGTGTTGTCAATGTTCATGGCTTCATTTTTTTAACCTTCGCCGCCCGCCCCCTCTATCTCCTCCTCCAGCTGGCGGAGAGGAAAAAGAAGAAGATTGGCCCGAAGATTCATTACTAGAAATAATTTTTCATGGCTATACTACCTCACCCCCGGCCCCTCTCCGGGGGAGAGGGGTGTTGTGAAGATCGATTTACCATTGCTATACTTTAAGAACTTATGACTTGAAATAACCGGTTTATCCCCTATCACAACACAAAGATAATATAATTCTAGTACTATGCAACACATAATACCATATTTTTTATAGTAGTGGGTGGTGGATAGGAGTGGGTTTAAAGGTTGAAATGCTTTACTGTATTGCATTTAAGGGTTAAAAAATTTTTTTTTAGAGAATAGGCAGGTGTGATAGAAGGCGTGTTTTTAGGGATGAGTGGTAGGAAATAATATTTCTGAAGTGAGAATTGAAGTGAAAAATAGAGAACAAACTTTCGATTAAGACCAAATACCACCTTTGTTAATCTTTATATAACAACCAAATCTCCCGTAACACTCACCTTATATTCTTCGTATATTACTAAAGAGGAAACATACGATGAAACACATTTTCTACACTTTAATAAGCCTGGTACTTTTAGCCAGCTGTAATACAAGCAAAGATTATTTATCAAGAAGCGATAATGACAATACCTTATTTGATGCCATTAAAACATTAAAAAAACGAAATACAGATACTACCGCTTTAAATGCTTTGCCGGTTCTATACAACCTGGCACAACAAAGAAATCTGCGAAAAATAAACAGTTACAGCAGTTCCAATAACCTAGATCGTTGGGATAAAATGATCAATACCTACGGCACATTGCAGGAAATGTATGATGCTATTATTGAGAATGACGCTGCCAGCGTGGTGGTAACACCGGTCAATTACCGCCAAACCATTTACGATCTTAAACAACAAGCTGCAGCCGATTATTATAATATAGCCTCCGAGTCTTTAAAAAATCCCGGGCGTGATGAAGCAAAAAAAGCCTACAACTATTTTAAAAAGGCCGATAAGCTGGTGCCCGGTTATGAAGATGCTAAATTGAGAATGGATGAGGCTTTTGAAAATGCCACCGTGAATGTGGTAGTTAATCCGGTGCAGGATAATTCTTATTTCTTCAATACCGGCTGGGGTAATTACGGATATAATTACAGCAACGAATATTTTCAGCAAACGCTGGTAAGAGAATTGAAAGGAGTAAACAGCAGCCGCTATCCTGCACGTTTTTATACTGATTGGGAAGCCAGGCGTGATAATGTGAAACCCGATTGGGAAGTTAACCTAACCCTCAGGAATATGAATATACCGAGGCCACAAACTTATAGCTACAGTCGTAATGCAAGTCAGCAGGTTGAAGTGGGGCGTGATACCAGCGGTAAGGTTATTTACAGAAATGTTTATGCCACGATTAATATTGCCAGGCAATCTTTTACCGCTACTGCCGATATGGAAATAAATATTACGGATGTTGTGACCCGTAAAAGTATTATGTACAACACTTTCAGGGAAGATTACAGTTGGCAGGAAGAGCATGCAACTTATAACGGTGATAGCCGGGCCCTTAGTGCAAACGATTGGGCGCTCATTAACAACAGTTATTATAATGAACCCCGTAAAGAGGATGTGCTGAACGAGCTTTATCGCAGATTATATCCGCAGATAAAAAATAAAATTACTTATGCGGTTGATTGGTAAAAAATATCAAACGTACTATTTCAGCTTATTTTTGAATTAGGAGCTGTCAGCCTGAGCTTGTCGAAGGCGCGTTTCTTTAAAACTATACCGGCTTCGACAAGCTCAGCCTGACAACTTTTTGAAATTAAGACGATGCTCAAAGAACCAAGAAAAATCAATCAGATAAAAATCCTGTACACAACCCAGCTCATCAAATATGCCAGGCCGGTCATGTAAACGAGTTGGATCATTGGCCATTTCCAACTGCGGGTTTCTCTTTTTACAATTACCAATGTACTCATACATTGCATCGCAAGTACATAAAATATCAGCAAAGACAAACCTGTAGCCAGGTTATAAACTTTAGTGCCATCGGGCCTGGTAGCAGCAGCCATTTTTTCACGGAGTGTGCTGTTATTGCTCTCGGCATCTTCGCCAACACTATATAAAGTAGCCATGGTTCCTACAAAAACGTCCCTGGCGGCAAAAGAAGTTATCAATGCAATGCCAATTTTCCAATCGTAACCGAGTGGGCGTATGGCCGGCTCAATTGCTTTGCCTACTGTGCCGGCAAAAGAACTTTGCAATAATGCTGTCTTGCGCTGCTTATTCAATTCATCGGCCTGCTGCGGATCAGCTTTTATCAACTGCTCATACTTTGCGGAAACAGCGGCCATTTTTTCTTTGGGACCGTACGTGCTTAATGCCCACAGCAACAGGCTTATCATCATGATCACTTTACCGGCATCAAACACAAATATTTTTGCTTTTTCAATCATGGTCGTTAAAGCATTCTTCCACCTGGGAGCCCGGTAAGTTGGTAATTCTAAAATAAAAAAACTACGTTCGGTGCTTTTAATAAACCATTTCATTATCCACGCAACTATCAATGCCATTACTGTCCCCAATAAATACAAACCCATCATCACCAGCCCCTGCAAACTTAAAAACCCAAAATATACTTTTGATGGAATGACCAACGCAATTAAGATCGTGTACACCGGTAAACGTGCGCTGCAACTCATCAACGGTGTTATCATGATGGTAAGCAATCTTTCTTTTTTATTCTCAATATTACGTGCACTCATTATAGCCGGCACCGCACAGGCAAAACCGCTGATCATCGGCATCACACTCTTTCCGTTCAACCCAACTTTACGCATTAATTTATCTGTCAGAAAACTGATCCGGGCCATATAGCCGGTGTCTTCTAAAATGGTTATCAATCCAAACAGGATCATGATCTGCGGAATAAAAATTACAATTCCACTCAATCCGGCCACCACGCCATTTATAAGCAGATCGCTCCACCAGCTAACCGCTAAATTGTTGCTGAGCATGCCGCCCAACTCACCAAATATCCATTCAATACCATCCATGGGATATTTAGCTACCCAAAAAACACTTTGAAACAGCAGGAACAAAACTGCCAGTAAAATAATATAACCCCAGCGGCGATGCAGCAGCACATCATCAAGCCTTTCATTAAAAAGTGCTTTCTGCAGCGGATCGGCTTCTACAACCGTTTGCTGCATGATATGCTTAATATGCCCGTAACGCTGCATAATTTCTTCTGCCTGCGTTTTGGTAGGATTAAATTTATTATCAACCTCAACCTGCTCGATAGTTTGCTGCATTCCATCCTTAAGCAAAAAATGTTCGTGATTGATGAGGTAATGAATGGCTGTGTAATTACTGATATCGGGATAATGTTTTTTTACTTCATCAATAGCATTGGATGCCAGTGTATGGTTATCAATAAAGTCCCGGGTTGGTGGTTGGTATAAATGTCCTGCCGACTGATCAATTACTTTCTTCAACTGCTCAATCCCCTTATTTTTTCTAGGGTTAATGGGCACGATCGGAACACCCAGTTCTCTTTCCAGCCCCGGTATATCAATTTGTGTTCCCTTTCGTTTGGCAAGATCCATCATGGTAAGTGCCACTACTACCGGAATATTAAGGTCGATTATCTGAGAGCAGAATAAAAGGTTGCGTTTTAAATTACTGGCATCAGCAACCAGTAAAACCATATCGGGTTTAATGGTTTCATCCTGGTTTAATAAAACCCTGTAAGCCACCCATTCGTCACTTCGTTTGGGGTATAAACTATACGAGCCGGGCAGATCAATAATGGTTGCGTTCATATCCTCAGATATGCGGCTTTGCCCCATCTTTTTATCAACAGTAACACCTGGAAAATTACCTACCTGCTGGTTTAAACCGGTTAAATAATTGAACAAGGAGCTTTTTCCACTGTTGGGATTGCCTACTAATGCTATGTTTATGTTTTTTGCCAAGCCTGAGTGCAAAATTAATGGTTAACCCTTTTGGTGGGTTACGAATTAAGAAAGATGCAGCACGCCATACGGAAATTATGATTTTCAAGGCTACAGATAAATTTTACATTCTATTTACAGATTTAGCAAATCACTAAGCTACCTTTGTCGGGCTACAATAAACATATATACATGAAACGTATTTTTTGGCTACTCCTGCTTGTCTCAACCATTGCTTCTGCACAAAAAAATAAAAAGGCACAACAAAAAGCACAGCTAAAAGCAGATAAAATGGTTGTAGCCGCATTGCAGGGCCATATTGTTTTTTTGGCTGATGATAAACTGGAAGGAAGAAGAACAGGAACGGCCGGTGAAAAGCTGGCTTACGAATACATCAGCAAAAAATTTGAAGAAGCAGGGTTAATTACCAAAGGAGAGCATGGAACTTTTATTCAGCAGTTTGAAGTAAATGAAGGCAGGGAAATGAAGCCGGCAACTACGCTAAACATAAATGGCTTTATCCTGAGGCCTGGTACTGATTATTTTCCTTTAAGTTATAGTGCCAATGCAACCGTTACTTCATCATCTGCCATGGCGCTACCTCAAAGCGAATCGGTTTGGTTTTGGGATCTGAAAGAAACGCTTGAGCAAAATAAAAATAATCCGCATTTTGACCTGGAGGGTGCCATTGTTAAAAAAGTAAATACAGTTGCAAACAAAGGAGCGGCTGCACTGCTTATTTATAATACCTCAGATATTAAA
>JANOUJ010000540.1:0-6783 GCA_031416815.1 Chitinophagaceae bacterium | reverse complement strand
CCCTTAGCTTAAAATAATCAAGGATGTCATTCTTTTTAAGGGCTGGAAAAATATCTGAAACAATAAAACTTAAACTAGCGCCTGGGTAATTGTAATTATTGTTTTTCACAGGGATGGGAGAAGCTTTCTCAAAACGTTGCGAATAAGTTAGGAATGCAACATTTTTATATCCTAAAGAAGCTTCGGCAAAGTAAGCCAATGACCTGAAAATTCTCAGATTAGGTAATCCCTTGATGGCCCTTTGCAACCGAAGCCTGGAACCTGGTATGGTCTGGCTACTGTCTGTAGGGTTAAAACCTGTAATTATTTGCCCATTTTTATAAAGTTTACCACCTACGATTGAATCTACAATGCCATTTCCAAAAACACCATATTGCTGTGTTTCAAAATCCTGCCACATGGTACCAATCAGCAACCTGCCACTAAAACCTTTCCACTCTTTTTTAGCACTCGCAGTAATGGTGTGGTTGTATCCCATATACTTAGTATAGTAATTTTCAAGCCTTCCTAAAGTAGGAGCTGGAAGAAAAAACGATTGCGGATGATTCAGAATATACCCGTCGGTTTTATAAGTATCATATCCAAACCTGCCTGCAATGCTTAACCATGAAAAGGGTTTAATGTCTATGCCCAATGTGGCGATCCATCTCCTGGTAATATCACCGGTTGTGTTATTTTTCGAACTCCATATTGGATTGTCAAAATCTGCATTCGGATTCGCATTGAACAAGGTAAGCTTACCGCCGTATTCTGTCTCATAATTCCTGATATCATTATTGGTAGGCCATTGGTATAAACTCATTAAAAACGATGAAGAACCTTTGGTTGGTTTTTTGTTATCCGCATTTGTATGGGTAATTGACGGAGTAATGGTGATATACTTGCCAATTTTGGTTGTGTTGGAAATACGGGCCGTATATTTTCTATAAAAATTATTGGGTACCACGCCACTGTTGTTCAGGTATTGTCCGGATGCCCGGAACGCAACATTTTTTAATCCAAATTCCAAACTAAGGTTATGGGTTTGCGAAAAACCTGTTTCAAAAAAATTATTAAGATTATCAAACAATGGTGTACCCGGCGCCCACTTGGGCCCAAATGATGTAAATCTGCCAATAGGATCTGGTACACCGTTAGCTGCACCCGGACCATATTCATTATTTACTTTGGCAAACCTGGTTAATTTCTGCATGCGGAAATTATTATCATACGTTATCAATACCTTTTTATTGGTAGCTTTTGCTTTTTTTGTGGTGATGAGAATGGCACCTGAACTTGCCTGGCTGCCATACAAGGCAGTTGCTTCGGGCCCCTTTAAAACCGTAATTGATTCTATATCATTTGGGTTTATGTCAGCAATTCTGTTCGTATTATCTATATTCCGGTTGTTGCCATCACTGGCAAGCCCCACACCACTTCCTCCCTGGGAGTTGGAGTTGAAAGTCGTGTTATCTGCAATTACACCATCAATTACAAATAAAGGCTGGTTAGTGCCAGACATTGAATTAAAACCTCTTAGAATAATACCCGAAGAAGCTCCTGCGGTACCCGTAGTTGGCGTTACGCTAAGCCCTGCAACCCTTCCCTGAAGGCCATTAATGAAGTTTTCTCTTTGTGTTTCTGCTACTTCAGCTCCTTTTACTGTTTGAACGGAATAACCGAGTTCTCTCGGTGCTTTTTTTATGTCCATGGCAGTTACTACCACTTCATCCATGGTACCATCTTTTGCAACCATATTTATGGTAACGTTGCCACCATCCTTTACTTTGGTTTGCTGGCTGCCGAAATTTACGGAACTGATCACCAATACTTCTCCTGTTTTGGCGGTGATGGTAAAGTTTCCGTTCGCATCTGTTTTTGTTCCTGATTTGGCGCCCTTTACCATTACTGTAGCGCCAACAACGGGTTGGCCTTTTTCATCCAGTACCCTGCCGGTAACCGGCGCCTGTGCCTGTGCTAATAATGGGACCAGGAAAAACAGAATAGCAATCAATCTGTTTGTAAATTTTCTCATATAAATCGTGTTTTTGGTTAGTTAAAAAATGGTCTATTATAAATTTTTACATTACGGTTATTCCTGCCGCTACATATGGTTGCAGCAAGGGATGTTCTTTTGGTAATTCAGTTATTAAAATATCGATCTTATTTAAATCGCAAACCTTTACAGGCTGTATCGTGTTTATCTTTTCCGAAATAGAAAGGCAAACCACTTTTTGCGATGCCTCGATCATGGATTGCTTTATCTGTACTACATCCCAGTCGCTGTCGGTTATACCATGTTTTAAATCGATTGCGTTAATACCCAGGAAACACAGATCGGGTGTTAATGTATTTATTTTAGCAATGGCATGCGTTCCAAGCGTGATCTTTGAGCTTTTCGATAATTTATCACCGATCACGATCACTTCGATGTTCGGGTGATGCATGTACTCAACAATTGCTGGAATACTGCCGGAAATAAAGGTTGCTGAAAGGTTTGCGGGTAAAGATCTTGCCATCTCAATGATCGTGGTTCCTCCACCCGTTAATACAAACATACCGTCTTTTATAAGGCGGGCGGCCTTTTCACCAATGATTTGCTTGCTATTCTGAGAATAAACCTTTTTTGAGGGATAGGTGATGTCGTTAAATGCCTGAGACAAGGCACCGCCATGAACTTTTATTAATTTACCCTTTTCATTAAGCTCCTGCAGATCCCTACGAATGGTATCTTCCGAAACATCAATTTCGAAACTTAATGTATTCGACAATACCTTATTATGAAGATTTACCTGGTGTACAATGTACGCCTGTCTTTCCCTTTTAAGCATTCGTTAGTTATTGCGAATCAAATTAGGAATTAAAATGCAGAAAACAGCAAAATCTAAATAAAAATATTGCACATACTGTGCAAAAACCTGCAATACCTGCATAATGGCGGGAAGATGAACCTGATTTCTAAAAGAATTGATACGGTGGTTTAAGTATGTTTTTTTTTGTTTTATAAACGCCTTTAATCCTTCTTTAGAATTTTAATTGGGAGCCTTGCCCTTTTTTAAAACAGGCGGTGTCGTTTTAAGTGAATCTTTCGGGCTAACATTTTCATCTTCATCGTTCGGGAAGTAATAGTTTCCAAAAATGCCGGCAAGTACTTTAGCACGATAAACTGCCCTGGTGAATTTGTTACCAATTACAATGATGGTTGCCTTTTCTTTAAGCAGCCGTATAAAGGTTGCATTACTGCCATGCCACCAGCCATTGTGATAAATGATCTTATTGCCGTCCGGAAAAATAGTCATTCGCCAACCCAGGCCGTAATTGCGCATGCCAGGCTTTTCATTGCTGTAAGGTGCATAAGCCTCATTGAGTGTTTCATCAGTAAAAATTAAATTGGAAGATAAAGCCCTGTCCCATATGAGCAGGTCACGAGGTGTTGTATAAATATTTTTATCTCCATAAACCTGGTCAAGAAAAGTGAATGCCTCCGAACCGCCCCGCCAGTTATAGCTGGGTATCGCTTTTAAAGTATCGGCTAAAGAAAAAACATAAGTGTGCTTCATTTGCAAGGGTAAAAAAAAATGTTGGTTCAGGTAGGCGGCATAGGTTGATCCCGAAATTTTCTCTATCAATAAAGCCAACAAAGCATAATTGGTATTACAGTAAGAGAAATGCATGCCCGGTGGTACAACATTGGCCAGCGACGCTTTGTATGTAATTAAGTAATTGAGCACATCCTCGTTTTTTACAAACCGGCTTTTATCCCATCCCAGTTTCTCCATAAAATAATTGTAGTTGGGTAATCCGCTGCGGTGGTTTAAAAGGCTGCGTATGGTTACGCCAGGATAAATAAATGCGGGAAAATATTTGCTGAATTCATCATCGATATTTAGACTGTCATCCTGCTGTAATTTAAGTACCGCCATTGCGGTAAATGTTTTTGTAACGGATGCAATGTGCATGGATGAATTTTCTGTAATGGTATCTTTACCCGGTAAATGCCCGGTGCCGCTGTATTTTTCGAAAACTATATTGCCATCTTTGGCAACAAGGATACCGCCATTAAAACCTTTTAGTAATAAAACACTATCGTACCAACGCCGGGAGGAATTTTTAATGCGATCAACCTCCGCAACGGATAATGGCACTGGTTCAGGCAGCTCAACTATCTGTAAACTGTTGCTTTCAACTTTTCTGTCTTTGTTACCCGCCGGGTTGCAGGCTGTGTGAAAAAAAACGAAACCAAACATCCAAAGTAAAAAAGGAAATGAAAGTAGTTTATGCGAAGACGGCATGATAATATTTTACGGTGCAGATAGAATATATTTGTGCAAATTACACAGTAAAAATCATGCCTGAAAAAAAAATAACCAGTTATCCCAAAGATAAGATCAATATCCTCTTTTTGGAAAACATAAGTGATGTTGCGGTTAAAAATTTTAATGCTGCAGGATATATTAATGTTAAAAAAATAAACGGTGCTTTAACCGAATCAGAACTGATCACAGCCATAAAAGATGTTCACCTGCTGGGTATCCGGAGTAAAACACAAATAACAAAAAAAATACTGGATGCTGCACAAAAATTACAGGCAATCGGTTGCTTTTGCATTGGTGTAAACCAGGTTGATATAAAAGCCGCAACAAAAAATGGTGTGGCTGTTTTTAATGCACCATACAGCAATACCAGGAGTGTGGCTGAACTGGTGATTGGGGCTTCTATAATTCTCATTAGAAAGATCATAGATAAAAACAAGGCGGCACATGACGGTATATGGCTGAAAGAGGCCAGCGGCAGTTTTGAATTAAGGGGTAAAACACTGGGCATCATAGGTTACGGTAATATTGGCAAGCAGGTAAGTGTGCTTGCCGAAAGCCTGGGAATGAAAGTTATTTTTTATGATGTGGAGACAAGATTGCCTTTGGGAAATGCTGAGAACAGGAAAAATCTGAAAGAGGTTATCGCTCATTCAGATATTGTTACACTACATGTACCTGAACTGGCAAGCACAAAAAACCTGATCAATAAAAAAGCGCTTGCCTGGTTTAAAAAGGGCAGCATATTAATAAACTATGCAAGGGGAGAAGTGGTTGACCTGGATGCATTGCGTAAAGCTTTACTTGAGGGACAGATTGGGGGCGCTGCCGTAGATGTTTTTCCTGTAGAGCCTGAAAAAAATGGCGACCCGTTCTCATCTCCATTGCAGGGACTAAGCAATGTATTGCTTACACCACATATTGGTGGTAGCACACAGGAAGCCCAGCTAAATATCGGCGATGATGTGAGCAATAAATTATTTAACTATCTGGAAAAAGGTGCCAGCACCGGCTCTCACAGCATACCCGAACTGGCGCTGCCTCCACAGGAAGGGACACACCGAATTTTGCATATACATCACAATGTGCCGGGTGTACTTTCAGAAATAAACACCCAGCTTAGCAAACATAAGATCAACATACTTGGGCAATATCTTAAAACCAATGATACCATTGGTTACGTTGTACTGGATGTAAATAAGAACCTTAGCAAAAATGCATCAGAATTATTGCGCCAGGTTAAGGGTACTATTAAAGTGAGGATGTTGTATTAAATAACTGAAACTCCCTCCGCCCCGGAAGGGGCAACTTTGCAGGCTCCTCAATGGAAAAGACTTATTGTGTTTTAAAATAAAAAAAATAAAACATTCCTGATAGTTTACAATAGAAAATTTGTTTTTAAATTTTCAGTATTTACTGAAAATACTGTATTTTTGTGGGGACGAAAAAGGGGAAAAAGAAGAACTTAAATTATTATACTCTAAAGTTCTCCTCCGCGGCGGAGCGGAGGGGTTTTAAATCACACTTATGAAACTCATAATAATCGGTGGAGGATTTGGAGGCTTGCGACTTGCACGTAAACTCAGCAATAAACCCGGTTTTGATATCACTTTAATTGACCGTTTTAATTACCACCAGTTTCAGCCATTGTTTTACCAGGTAGCTACCGCCGGGCTGGATGCCAGCAATATTTCTTTTCCGCTGCGTAAGGTTTTTCATAAAAGTAAAAATATTCATTTCCGGATGGCAGAAGTACAACAGATACTGACTGCAGAAAAAAAAGTAGTGACCGATATTGGTGAATTTGATTTTGATGCATTGGTGATAGCGACCGGGGCCGACACAAATTTTTTCAACAACCAACAACTGATGGACAATGCTTTTCCTATGAAAAGTACCGTAGAGGCATTACAACTGAGGCACCGGTTGCTGCATAATTTTGAGGATGCTTTGAATGTAACCGATACACTGGAGCTACAGCGGTTGATGACGGTTGTAATTGCGGGTGCCGGACCAACAGGAGTAGAACTGAGTGGTGCCATAGCGGATATGAAACGCTTTGTCTTGCCAAAAGATTATCCAGAACTTGATTTTACGCAAATGAAAATTTATTTGCTGGAGGGTACGGGAAAAACGTTGGCAGCCATGAGTGAAAGATCAAGCAGTCGATCTTTGCAATATTTAGAGAAACTGGGAGTTACTGTCTTAACGAATACACTGTTAAAAGAGTTTGATGGAAAAACAGTGCAACTCCAAAATGGGCAAACCATTGAAACTGCAATGGTAATATGGGCAGCCGGCATTAAAGGAAATGTTCCCGAAGGAATAAGTAAAGCGTTGATTGCAAAAGGCAACCGCATAAAAGTTGACCGGCACTGCCAGGTAAATGGTTTCGAAAATATTTTTGCAATTGGTGATGTGGCATACATGGAAGAACCGGCCTGGCCAAGTGGCCACCCGCAGGTGGCACCTGTTGCCATGCAAATGGCAG
>JANOUJ010000539.1:0-8417 GCA_031416815.1 Chitinophagaceae bacterium | reverse complement strand
AGGTCCATTATAAAAAAATCAACCGACAATAAGGCATCAAAAAAGATGAAAGACAGTCTTTTTGATGAAGGTTCAGGTAATTTAAAGGATAGTTTGCAACAACTGATGAATGTTTACGGCGATGGGAGCCGGACAGCATGAAAATCCCTACAACTAAAAATTAACATCTACAGACACTAGTTAACGCAACCTTGGCATTATTTTTTCCATCTTTGCACAAACAATATAACTTGAAGAAATATTTATTCTGCCTGTTCCTGCTGAGCTCACTTTTTGCCAAAGCACAAAAAGTTGAAAGCATTTATGTTAATTTGTATACCGACAGCCTGAAAAAAGGCACGCACAATTATATCAACATTGATGGTAAGTTATCGAATGGCAAATACCTTCCACTCGACAGTAATCACCTTATCTTTTGGGCATCGGCCGGAAAATTCAGCGGCAACAGTTTATGGATAGACCGTGATTTTGCCCCTCAGAAAGTAGATATTAAGGTAAGTTTAAGAGATAATCCCGCAATGGTAAAGGAATTCACCATCTATGTTAAGCAAAAGCCTGATCCCGAATTAAAAACAATAGATGAGATCATGAACAAATCAAAAAGTAAAAAAGGCAGATAAAATAACATAACCACAAAGTAAAATGCCCGGTAATTCAGAAAGAATTGCCGGGCATTTTTTATGGTCTGATGTCCTCGTCTGACCATAAAAATTAGTCAGACGAGAATGTCAGATGATCTTTTATGCAAATTTCTTAGCATCCTCTAAAAACTTAGCCAAACCTATATCAGTTAAAGGGTGTTTCAGCAATCCAAGAATTGAATCAAGCGGGCAGGTACAAACATCGGCTCCGGCTTCGGCACATTTAATAATATGCAATGGGTTACGGATTGATGCAGCCAATATTTCAGTTTTATATCCCTGCATTGAAAATATCTGTCTCATCTGGTGTATCAGGTCCATACCATCCCAACCACTGTCATCCACCCTTCCTAAAAAAGGCGACACATAAGTAGCACCAGCCTTCGCAGCTAAAATGGCCTGGCCTGCACTGAATATAAGTGTACAATTGGTTCTGATGCCATTATCGGTAAACCATTTCAATGCTTTTATACCGTCTTTGATCATCGGAACTTTTACAACAATATTTGGATGGATAGCTGCAAGTTTTTTTCCTTCTTCAATGATACCTTCAAAATCGGTAGAGATAACTTCAGCACTGATGTCGCCATCTACCATTTCGCAAATGGTTTTATAATGTGCCATCACAGCATCGGACCCTTTAATTCCTTCTTTAGCCATTAAAGATGGGTTGGTGGTTACACCGTCCAAAATTCCTAAGTCATTTGCTTCTTTGATCTGTTCCAGGTTAGCTGTATCAATAAAAAATTTCATGCCATTTAGTGTTTTAGATTTTTAGTTTTTTGAGTACCGCAAATGTAAAATAATTGAAAGACTATAATATAAAAGTTATTAATTAAATGTACACAGTAAATGTAATCAGGGTGTAAAAGCTCCGTCGGCTGGCGGATTGGGGGCATAAAAAATGGCAAGTTACTTACATCGCACCGCTCAACCATCTACCCTTGCTACCTTCCGGTCCTGGGGGAGTTCAACAGGAGCTGGCCGTATAAGACTTGCCGGGGCAAAGATAGGGAATTAGGAATTAGGTGCATAACATAATTGTTCCCTTTAGGGGTTAAGGGTTAGGGGTTTTTAAAAACTAATCCCCGGTTTATCCGTCCTCGAATTCACTTTCCCAACACCGATCAACTGATCGGCCCGGTCAGTAAAGGATCTGTAATACATCAGGATGGTATAAGTGTTCTCTGTTTCCCAATAATCGCCTTCCAAATCGCGGCGTACAGCAGGATCATTTTTATCAACAGCTATGTAAGTATAATTGTAATACCCTTGTTTTAAAAAAGCCGAGCATTCATAAACACCCTTTTCTTCATTAAAAACCATTTTTGTTTTATCATTAAACTCGTAATTGGTTAATTGACCGGCCAGGTAAATATCTTTATCGGCATAAGGTGTACCATTGGGTGCGGCCAGGCTAAAGTGTACGTTAGCAAAATCGCCCTGCCAGTAAGGGTTAATGCTTTCGTAGGTCTCAACTAAATACATACCATTCAGATCCCGGAAATAAACATAACGCTGGGCTGTACGGTCTGCATCCGGAAACAAATACATATCGGTTCCATCTTTGCGGTAATCGGCTTTTTTTACCCGGTCGCTTTGCAGGCGCAAGCTGCGTAGGTCAAGCCAGCGCCATTCCTTACCCGCCGGAAAAACCAAATTGTTTTCCATCGTGTATTCTAATGTATTGCTTCGGACAAAAGTTGGTTTAATGTCTTTCAAAGCATTGTCCCAGCGGTTATTCTGCAGTATCACCACTTTTATTTGCTGTGCAGCGCTAAAAGTATTTAAGCCATTTATGTTTGCATTAAACTGTACTTTTTGATGCGTTTTAAAAAGCTGCGGTGTAAAAGGTTGCGATATCTGTCCTCCAATGGCTGCCTTTTGATCCAGCACCAGCATTCGCCTGGTAAATGCCAGTTTAGAAGTATCGCCATTTATAAAAACTTTTAAAATATAATTACCCGACATGGTTAAAGTAGTGTTTCTGTCTGGCAGTAAAGCCTGGTAATGGGTGTACCTGGTTAATGCAATGGACGAATACCGGTAAGTGCCAATACGCTGTTGCGTAAATCCTTTGGTGTATAAGAACGGGCTGATGTCGATCGGGTTCCAGTTATAATCGCAAAGCTGAAAACTGTAATAATAACTTTTCACATTGGCTTCCATGTCATCAAAATTCAGTTCCAGTTGATCGCCGCTGTTCATTTTATATACCGGCAGCGATTCCTGGTCGCCGTACATATGAAACCTTATTGCCTTGATCTTTTCATTATACACCACATCTCCAATTTGCGAAAACGTATTCGTGTTAAATAAAAAACAAAATGTTAAAAGGAGAAAACTTAAATATTTTTTTGGTCCAAACATAATATCTGTGGTCATCATCCTTGCATCGCCCTCTTGTACCGCATTGCATAAATCAACTTTTCCCATGTTATCTGTAATCGTTACGTGTAAATAAAATACTTTTGTAAGATACCAAAAATTGTACCGATTGAATGTTTCAGTCTTCATAGCAAAACGAATTGCCTTTAACGGGCAAAAAACATTCAGCAGGTTCATCATCAGGCTTGCCATTGGCGCCACGGCCATCAGCGTGGCCATTATGATCGTTGCCCTCAGTTTTGTTAATGGTTTTCAGCAGGTGATCAGCAATAAAGTGTTTAGTTTTTGGGGACACGTTCGGGTACAGCAGGATGTAGAGAACCGCGTTAGCATTGCCGAGGAATTTCCCATTACTCAAAATGACAGCATCGAAAGGTTTCTTAAACAGTTACCGGAGGTTAAATCCGTTGAACGCTTTGCAACCAAATCGGCCATCATAAAATTTCAGGCAGATATTGAAAGTGTTCTGCTAAAAGGCGTTGATTCTTCTTTTGATTTTAATCGCCTCCAACCATTTCTTCAGTCAGGTAAATGGATATCATTTAAAGACAGTGGTTATAGCAACGAGATCAATATTTCAGCATACACAGCCAACCAGCTAAAAGCAACATTGAACGACAGTCTTTTTGTATTCTTCTTTCGGGAAGATGGTTCCAAAACAGCACGTTGGCTTAAAATAGCCGGCATTTTTAAAACCTCTATTGATGAGTATGATAAGAACTTTGCATTAAGCGATATCAACCTTATCCGCAAATTGAACCTCTGGGAGCCCGACCAGATAGGCGGCTATGAAATTTTTCTGCACGATTACAGAAAAACAGACACCGTAAATAATTTTATGTATGCCGAATTACCACAGAGCTGGTATAGCAGGTCCATTAAACAGATTTACCCCAATATTTTTGACTGGCTGGCATTGCAGGGGCAAATAAAAACCATGCTGCTTATTATTATGATGGTAGTAGCAGTTGTAAACCTGGTTACCTGCCTCATCATTTTGGTTTTGGAAAGAACCCGTATGACGGGCATATTAAAAGCTTTGGGCGCATCTGACTGGAAAGTTCAGCAGATCTTTTTATACAACACATCGGTAATTGCCATCACCGGTATATTGGCCGGAGCAGCGCTGGGCCTCGGCATTTGCTGGCTACAGGAAAAAACAGGTTTTATAAAACTGAACGAAGAGGCGTATTACATGAGTGCTGCCCATGCAGATGTAATATGGTGGCAGGTTTTATTGATATGCCTGGCAACATTGGTGGTTTCTTTTGCAACGCTCATCATTCCTTCGTTATTAATTAAAAAAATAAAACCGGTTAAGGCGATACAGTTCAGATAAGTTAATCCGTTAACACGTTAATCCGGTAATTTGTAAATAAATTCATCTATTAGCAGTCTCCCTACAGATTAACTAATTAACCAATTAACGGATTAACAATATCATTTTACATGCGAAAGTATAATTCCCGCCGCCACAGCCGCATTTAATGATTCCGCGGCTCCTGTTTTAGGTATCGTAATTTTTTCAGTAACCATTTCCATTACTTCGTCACTCACACCATTTGCTTCATTGCCAATAATAATAATCCCCTCTTTTAATTTTCCCATAGCTTTCACATCGCTCCCTTCCAGCGAAGCTGAATAAATTTTCATTTCACTGTTTTCACCTAACCATTTAACAAGGTCGGTATATATCACATTCACCCTTCCCAAACTCCCCATAGTGCTCTGTACTACTTTTGCATTGTACATATCGGCACAACCAATAGAACAAACAATATTTTCTATCCCAAACCAATCGGCAATGCGGATAATCGTGCCCAGGTTACCCGGATCCTGGATAGTATCGAGCACCAAGGTTATTTTTAAAGCTGTTTCTATTTTATAAACCGATTCTCTCTTTTCAAAAACAGCCACCACCATATTTGCGGTTGATAAGGCAGAAATCTTTTGCAATTCAAAATTTTCTACCACCGTAACCGCCGTATCATGCAATAAAGAAAGCTGTTTGCTATTTTCAAGCAACCATTCTTTCAAAGCAAAAATTTCTTTGCAAACAAATTTGCCGCTGTTTAACAGATCCATTACTAACTTCGGGCCCTCGGCAATAAACAAACCCGTTTCATCTCTTAGTTTTTTGTGCTGCAAACTTTGGATATATTTGGTATGTGTTTTGCTTAACATTGTCGCTTTTAATAGTTTATGCAGGTTAACCCGTTCAATAAATACCGCTTTATACAGCAATTGAAATATACCATTTTCATTTGTTTATTTGTTGCATCCTGCACGATTCCCAAAAGGTACCAAAAAGATAAACCTTTCATCACCAAAAATAATATCGAAGTTAAGGGAGGAAATTTTAGTTCGGACGAAAGAGCGATATTAAAACAACGGCTTAATGCCCAGTTAGACGACAGCTCAAGAATAAATGTAATCGACAAATATTTTATACGGCACGTTATCATAAGCCCGCCGGCTTACGACAGTAACTCGGCTTCCAGGTCGGCACGCAATATGGAAACGTCGATGCTGCACGTGGGTTATTATAAAGCCCAGGCCAGTTTCAGGGCTGATACGATCAATGTTGGAAATCAGCAACGGGTGCACGTGAACTATACGGTAGAGGTAAACAAGCCTACCCTGATCGATACTTTTTCGTACATCATGCGCAAACCACACCTGCAAAAACTTGCTGTTGAAAACATCGACAAGACGTTAATAAAAGAAGGCAAGCCGGTAACCAAGGCTGCCGTACTGGGCGAATTGAACCGGCTGGTTGAACTATACCGCAATAATGGCTATTACAAATTTACCTCGGAAGAGATCGTAATGCGGGGCGATACAACTGTTGCAGCGTTAACAACCATCACCGATGATATTTTTGAGCAATTACGTTTGTTAGCCGAGGCCCAGGCAGCGAGGGACTCTCCCACTGTAAAACTGGCCGTAGTTTTAAAAACTCCGAAAGATAGCAGCAGGTTAAAACAATATTATATCAACAATATTTATTTTTTGCCTGATTACAGAAATGGCGACAACCTTACAGACCCGGGTCTGACCAGGCGGTATTTGACAAGAAAACGTTGCGACACCTGTAAAACTGATACCAATTTCATCATGCTCTATCATAAATATTTGTTCAGGCCCAGGATACTGGTGCGGAACATGTATTTACGCAAAGGCAATTTATACAACCAAACTGATTTTTATAAATCGCTGAATGCCTTTGCCCGTGCAGGTGTATGGCAGAGCGCCAATATTGCTGTGGAAGAAGTAAGATCAAAAGACAGTTCGGATAAACTTGACCTTATCGTTCAACTGATGCCCGCCAAGCAATATGGTTATGAAGCTTCACTGGAAGCCAGCTACTCGGCATCCAGCAATACCAACAGTGTAACAGCAGCCAATGCCGGTAACCTATTGGGCTTATCAGGCAACATTTCATTCTTAAACCGAAACCTGAATAAGGAAGGAATAAAAATGACGCATTCTTTAATGGCCGGTGTTGAATTTAATTTAAGGCCAGACAGTAACAGCAGGAAAAATCTCATCAACTCCAATGAAGTGAGTTATACCAATAATATTGCTTTTCCAAAGCTCATCTTTCCTTTCTCTAAATTTAATGTAGACAGGCGTTTTAATACAACCGAATCATTTATCACCACCAGGTTGTCATACATAAACCGCATTAACCTGTTTAACCTGCAGTCATTTAATTTGGGTGTTGGTTATTCAGCCACTACTAAAAAACAAAGAACCTGGATCTTTAAGCCATTGAATTTTGAATTTGCCAAGTTATACAATGAAACAGACAGTTTTAAAAAAACACTGGCCGATAATCCATTCCTGCGGTACTCATTCAATACGGCCCTGGTAGCCGGGTCCAGCATTGGCTACCGGATCATGAAAATAAACCCCTCGCATCCAAACCGGCAACACAGTTTAAAGATAAATGTAGAAGAGTCGGGATTGTTATGGGGACGGTTTGGCATTTTTAAGCGCTACCTCAAGCAGTATGTAAAAACTGATGTGGAGTATGTGTACATGCTGAGCAGGCCAAAATCGGCGGTTGTTTTCCGCATTTTTGGAGGCATTGGCATTGCGTCCAGAAAAGATACCACGCTACCATTTTTTAAACAGTATTTTGGTGGTGGCAGCAACAGCATGCGTGGCTGGCCGGTACGTGGTATTGGCCGGGGATCGCAACCACTTGCGCCGTATGGCTCCAATACGTTCAACGACCGAACGGGCGATATACAACTGGAAACAAATATTGAATACCGCTACACCATTGCGCAGATCATTCCAAATTCGCTGGTGCTTAAAGGCGCTTTGTTTGCTGATATAGGCAATGTGTGGAATTACAGAAATTCAAATCCCGGTGGCGGAACCGACAGTACGCAGTTTCAGTTTGCCAACCTGTATAAACAACTGGGCGTTTCGGCAGGAACAGGTTTCAGGCTCGACTTTAATTATTTTGTGCTGCGTTTTGATTTTGGCTTCCGTTTTAAAAGGCCTGATGTGGCTAAGAATGACGGCTGGCAGATACCAGAGATCAGCTTTAATAATTTATTCAGGCGTGGGAAAAAAATACCTGACCCCCTTAACCCCGGGCAAACCTATAATGACAACCGGTATAAAAGATGGCGCTATGAAAATTATAATTTAACGATTGGGATCAGTTATCCTTTTTAATACAAGTCATTGGTCATTTGTCATTGAGTCATTAGCTATCCCTGCATCCAGCTTCAGACTTAATTTATTCGCTTCAATAAACGACCAATGACTTAATGACTCAATGACATTTCAAACTCTTCAATACCAAAAGCATTATTATTTTTAAACTCCCCAATCCTCGTGCGGCATAAACTGCTTAGATAGCCGCCACAGCCCAATGCAGCGCCATAATCATTGGCAAGGCTACGGATGTATGTACCGGTTGAGCAGATCACTTTAAAATGTACAACGGGTAATTCGATCTTTGTTATTTCGAATGATTTTATGTTGATGCTGCGTGGCTTCAGTTCTACTTCTTCTCCCCTTCTTGCCAACTCGTATAAAGCAACACCATCTTTTTTTATGGCAGAAAACATCGGGGGCAGTTGCTGAATATCACCGATGAATTTTTCAGTTGCTGTTTGCAACATTTCGTTTGTAACAAATGAAAGGTCTTTTGGCTGTTCGGGTGCACTCTCCAGGTCGTATGTTGGTGTAACAGCGCCTAATGTAATGCTGCCGATATATTCTTTTTCTTGCGCCATGTAATCGTTTATCTTTTTTGTAAACTTACCTGTGCAAACAATTAATAAACCTGTTGCAAGCGGATCAAGCGTACCGGCATGGCCTATTTTTTTTATCTGGATAAGGCTACGCAGTTTACGCACCACA
>JANOUJ010000538.1:0-9191 GCA_031416815.1 Chitinophagaceae bacterium | reverse complement strand
AGGCGATACAATGCAAATTGATTTGCAAGAGCCAATGATCTTAGATAGTGTTTCTGTTTTTAATACCGGTTATGAAATCAATAAAATATTTCAACCCTTTCGAAAGGATGGAAACGCTTATTTTATTGAGATGCCTTTTTTTAAAAAGCTTTCACCATCCTATAACCCTATTATTAAAATTTATTTCCACGGCAAACCCCGTGTCGCAGTCCGCCCACCTTGGGATGGTGGCCTGATCATGAAGAAAGATAAAAACAATAATCCTTTTGTAAGCCTTGCCTGCCAGGGCTTGGGTGCCAGCGTTTGGTATCCCTGCAAAGATCACCAAACTGATGAGCCTGATAGTGCCGAAATGCATATTACCATTCCCGATTCGTTGGTGTGTGTAGGCAACGGGCGCTTTCGTGGTAAAATAAGTAATGCTGATGGAACGGCTACTTACAATTGGGCGGTTACCAATCCCATCAATAATTACAACATTATTCCTTACATCGGCAAATACACACATTTCAGCGAAGTATACCAGGGAGAAAAAGGAAAACTGGATTTGGATTACTGGGTATTGGATTATAATCTTGATAAAGCAAAAGAACAATTTAAAGATGCTCCACGTATGATGAAGGCATTTGAACATTGGTTTGGCCCTTATCCTTTTTATGAAGATGGATTTAAACTGGTAGAGGCACCACATTTGGGAATGGAACATCAAAGTGCAACAGCTTACGGCAATGGTTATAAAAATGGATACCGGGGAACTGATCTGAGCGGCAGCGGCTGGGGCTTGAAATGGGATTTTATCATTATTCACGAAGCCGGCCACGAATGGTTTGCCAACAACATTACCAGCAAAGACATTGCTGATATGTGGATACATGAAAGCTTTACCAATTACAGCGAAACACTATTTACCGATTACTGGTATGGAAAGGAAGCCGGGAATGCCTATGTGCAAGGCACCCGTAAAAATATTAGCAACGATATACCGATCATTGGTACTTATAATGTAAACCAGGAAGGCAGTGGCGATATGTATTACAAAGGTGGTAACATGCTGCATTCCATTCGCCAGGTAATAAATGATGATGAAAAATTCAGGCAGATATTAAGAGGCTTGAATAAAACATTTTATCACCAAACGGTTACTACCAAACAGGTAGAAGATTATATCAGCAAACAAAGCAAACATAACTTTAGTAAAGTATTTGACCAATACCTGCGTACGATACAAATTCCTGTTTTAGAATATAGGCTCCAGGACTACAAACTTTCTTACCGCTATACGAATTGTGTTAAAGGATTTAACCTGCCGTTAAAAATAAAATTCAAGACTGAGCAGTGGATAAAGCCAACTGAAAAATGGAAAACGCTTGAGCTGTATCCTGAAGGCGATAATAGTTTTACTGTTGACCCAAATTTCTACATAAAAACAAAAAAGGTAGATTAATTTAGCAGCAAACAAAGCTATGTCGCAAATACGAAAGCAAAGCCTGATCTCTTCCATGGTGGTGTACATTGGCTTTGCTATCGGCTTTTTTAATACCTGGTTATTTACAAGAGAAGGTGGCTTTTCGCCGTCACAATACGGCCTTACAGGAATTTTTATGGCGGTTGCCAACATTATGTTCTGTGTTGCCAACCTCGGCATGCCATCCTACATTCATAAATTTTATCCCTATTACAATGATAACCTGCCACCTAAAAAGAATGACCAGCTTACCTGGGCAATATTCTCTTCTTTATTTGGATTTTGCCTGGTGATTATTGCAGGCCTTTTATTTAAAGATCTGGTTATCCGCAAATACGGCACCAACGCTCCCGACCTGGTAAAGTACTATTATTATATTTTTCCTTTTGGTATGGGCCTTACGCTTTTTTCTATTTTAGAAGCCTATGCCTGGCAGGTAAAAAAATCGGTATTCTCAAATTTTTTACGGGAGATACAATTCAGGATTTTTACAACGGCCCTAATTTTACTGAGTTTTACCGGCTTCATTGCGTCCTTCGACCTGTTTATCAAAATTTATTCCTTTACATTCCTTGCAGTGGCAGCAATATTGATGGGATACCTGGCTTATAACAATAAAATATCCTTTACTTTTTCTGTCAGCAGGGTTTCTAAAAAATTCTTTAAAAAAATTATAACCTTAATTTCCTTTGTGTACGGCGGCAGCCTGGTATTTACAGTTTCTATGGTGTTCGATACGATCGTAATCGCTGCTGTATTGGATAACGGACTTGCGCTGGCGGGCATTTATACACTGGCGCAAAATATAGCCAGTTTAATTCAGGCTCCTCAACGGGGTATCATTTCTTCTTCGCTGGGTGCTTTATCGCAGGCATGGAAGGATAAGGATATGAAAAGAATTGACAGGATCTATCACAGTTCTTCCATTAACCAGTTGATTTTTTCTGTTGGTATGTTTGCGCTGATATGGCTAAATTTTTCAGATGCCATTCCAACTTTTCAAATGCAGCCCGGTTATCAGGAAGCGATGTGGGTTTTCTTTTATATTGGACTGATGCGTATCATTGATATGGGCACCGGAGTAAACAGTCAGATCATCAGCACATCTACTTTTTGGCGTTTCGATTTTATTACGGGTGTAACATTACTTTTATTAACGCTGCCGCTCAACTACATACTTACAAAATATTATTACGGTGTTATGGGCCCCGCCATTGCAAACCTCATCACGTTTACCATTTACAATGCAATTCGTTATGTCTTTTTAATCAAGAAGTTTAACCTGCAGCCCTTTACTATTAAAACTGTTTATACGCTTATTCTCGGTATCGCATCGTATTACTGCTGCTACTTGCTGTTTAATGATCTGCATGGTTTTGCTGGTATGATCGTGAGGAGTACTTTATTTCTTGTTTTATTTATTGCAGGAACATTTTTATTGAAATTATCGCCGGATGTAATACCCGTTTGGCAAACCCTTCAAAAAAGGCTGGGCATAAAAAAAGGAGATTGATCATCTCCTTGTATAAATTTAAAAATTAATTTTATTCAGCAACCGGTTCAGGCGTGGTCAATCTTCCTCCACCCACCAATTTTTTATCCCAGTAAGTTTCAGAAAGATTGCTGATGGTTACACCAATACTGGTGCTTGCATGGGTAAAATATCCATTTCCTAAATACATTCCTACATGGCTTATTCCACCTCTTGTATTAAAAAATATCAGGTCGCCCTGTTGCATTTGTTCTCTTTCAAGTTTTATACAATTGGCATATTGATCACGTGCTGTTCTTGCAAGTACCAAACCGTATACCTGGTGTACTAATGTGGCAGCGTAAGCACTGCAATCTATTCCTTTCTCATTGGCGCCACCATACCTGTATCGGGTTCCCCACCATTTTTCAATTGCAATAAATAAGCTATGGTTTGTTATGGTTTCCACCTCTACATCCAAAAGTTGGGCATATTTAAATTGTAATGCACTAAGGCTTTCCATAGAAGGGATATCTTCGGCTGGGTTTAAATTTTTATTTACCGAAACGGGTGTTACCGGTTTAATTTCTATTCCCTCAATGAATTTAATTGATTGTTTAGGTCCTATAAAAGCATGAATCTGCTCCATATTTACAGCAGGTTGCGCTTTAGCAGTTAATGTTGTTCCTGAAAAAAAGCCAATGGCTACAGAAACAAGAAAGAAGTTTTTCATACGTAAACTTTAGGGGTTTAAAACGTAAGTACAACTTAGTCTTGTGTTTTTCGATCTTCTTAAATTCTAATGCTGGTGATACTTATCTTAGCTAGTCTTTGAGTCCTGTCCTACAAACTGATAATTATAAAAATTTTCTAATGTTGCGCAAAGGTAACTTTTTAGGGTCGTAAATGCAAGTTATTAGCCGTTCATTAAAAATTTTAACTCGTTAGTAACTTAATACTGTGGAAAAACGAATTAGACATGCAGCTTATTGTTAGCGATATTTGCCGACAACGAAGATACCTGATACTTGATATTGGATGCTGGATTGCAAAGTTCCAGGAAGCTTTTTATCAAAATCAAGTATCCGGTATCCAGAATCGAGCATCATGAATTTCTCCCATTTACACGTACACACACAATTTTCTCTTCTGGATGGTGCAGCATCCATAAAAAATCTGTATAAAAAAGCCATAGCCGATGGCATGCCCGCCTTAGCCATTAGCGACCATGGCAATATGTTTGGCGCTTTTGAATTTGTAAAGGAAGCATACAATCATAAAAATGATGATGGCAGTTTAAAAGTAAAACCTATTGTTGGCTGTGAGTTTTACATAACTACTGACAGAACACGTAAAACTTTCAGTAAAGAAGAAAAAGATCCACGGCATCACCAGATATTGCTTGCAAAAAATGCCACTGGTTACAAAAACCTGGTTAAGCTTACTTCACTTGGATATATTGAAGGTATGTATTCAAAATATCCCCGTATTGATAAAGAACTTATTCATAAATATCATGAAGGACTGATCGCCACAACCTGTTGCCTGGGTGCATTGGTACCTCAAACCATTTTAAAAAAAGGGGAAGCTGAAGGCGAGAATGAATTTAAATGGTGGCTAAATATTTTTCAGGAGGATTACTACGTGGAGTTACAGCGCCACGGAATGCCTGAACAGGAAAAAGTGAATGAAGTGCTGCTGAAGTTTGCCAAAAAATACAATGTAAAGGTTATTGCCAGCAACGATTCACATTATGTAGATCAAAAAGATTTTAATGCGCATGACATCCTGCTTTGTATCAATACCGGCGAAAAGCAAAGCACGCCTGCCCTACGGGAATTTACCGATGATGATGTTTTCGCCAAGAACAAGCGTTTTGCATTTCCGAACGACCAATTTTATTTAAAGACCGGTGCAGAGATGGCAAAAGTTTTCGAAGACCTTCCGGAAGCCATTGATAATACAAATGAAATAGTTGACAAGGTTGAATTGCTTGACCTGAAGAGAGAGATCCTGCTACCCCATTTTGTTGTACCCTCAAATTTTAAAACACAAGATGAATATTTAGAGAGTTTAACCTGGGCCGGGGCAAAGGAGCGATATAAAATACTTTCGCCTGAGGCTGAAGAACGATTGAAATTTGAATTGGGTGTAATTCATAAAATGGGATTTGCGGGCTACTTTTTAATTGTAAGTGATTTCATAAGGGCCGGACGTGACATGGGTGTATTTATCGGTCCGGGCCGTGGATCTGCTGCAGGCAGTGCTGTTGCGTATTGTATCGGTATCACCAATATCGATCCCATAAAATACAATTTGCTGTTTGAACGTTTCCTGAATCCTGAGCGTAAAACCATGCCGGATATAGACACGGATTTTGATGATGAAGGCCGTCAGAAAGTATTGGATTATGTGGTACAAAAATATGGTAAGAACCAGGTTGCCCAGATCATTACGTATGGCACTATGGCCGCTAAGTCAAGTATAGCCGATGTTTCCAGGGTAATGGATCTGCCGCTGGCGGAAAGCAGGGCGATTTCAAAGCTGGTACCTGAAAGGCCCGGTATCAATCTAAAAAGATTGTTGCATGCACCGTTTACCATTAAAGAAGCGAAGGATGGTGAAAAATCGCTGGAAGAAAAAGAACAACTGCAATCGGAAGACATAGAAAATGTAAAAAAATTAAGGGAGATATATAAGGGCGATGACCTGCAAAGTAAAATATTGCATGAAGCAGAAATACTGGAAGGCTCGGTTCGTAATACAGGCATTCATGCATCGGCCATCATCATTGCGCCAAGAGATCTTACAGATCTATTGCCCGTTGCAACTTCCAAAGAATCTGAACTTTGGCTTACACAAATTGAAGGTAATTCGATAGAAGAAGCCGGTGTAATTAAGATGGACTTTTTAGGTTTAAAAACGTTGAGCATTTTAAAGACCGCCCTTCAGCTCATAAAACAAAACCACGATATAGATATAGATATTGATGCCATTCCGCTGGATGATGAAAAAACCTATAAGCTTTACCAGCAGGGCGATACAAATGGAACCTTTCAGTTTGAAAGTCCGGGTATGCAAAAACACTTGCGTGAACTGAAGCCAGATAAATTTGATGATCTTATCGCAATGAATGCGTTATATCGCCCAGGCCCAATGGCTTATATCCCGGAATATATTGACCGAAAGCACGGCAAAAAGCAGGTGATTTACGACCTGGCGGATATGGAAGAATTTCTGAAAGAAACTTACGGTATTACGGTTTACCAGGAACAGGTGATGCTGCTTTCGCAAAAGCTTGCCAGCTTTAGTAAAGGCGATGCGGATGTATTGCGTAAAGCCATGGGCAAAAAACAAAAGTCGGTATTGGATAAAATGAAAGTACAGTTTGTGGAAGGAGCCACAGCAAAAGGCCATGGTAAAGAAATTCTTGAAAAAGTTTGGACTGACTGGGAAGCATTTGCTCAATACGCTTTCAACAAATCGCATTCCACCTGTTATGCTTTTGTGGCTTATCAAACGGCTTATTTAAAAGCCCATTATCCCAGTGAATATATGGCGGCAGTATTGAACCATGCCGGCAGTATTGATAAGATCACTTTCTTTATGGAAGAATGTAAACGCATGGGTTTAAAAGTGCTCGGGCCTGATATCAATGAATCGCAAAATGGCTTTGCTGTAAATGCAAAAGGCGAAATTCGTTTTGGTTTTAGTGGCCTGAAAGGTGTTGGCGAAAACGCCATTCAGAACATCATTGAAGAAAGAACCAAACATGGGCCCTACAGTTCTATTTATGACCTGGCAAAGCGGGTTAACCATCGCAATGCCAATAAAAAATCATTGGAAAGTCTTGTTTACTCCGGTGCGTTTGATTGTTTTAAAGATATTACCCGTGCCCAATATTTCTTCCAGGCGCCCGGCGATGTGCAAGGCCTGGATAAAATTTTAAAATTTGGATCAGTATTTCAAACACAGAATGCAAGTTCGGCAAATACGCTTTTTGGGGATATGCAGATGCCGGATATAGTGCCGCCTAAATTATCGGTTTGCGAACCCTGGCCGTTGGCTGTACAACTGGATTATGAAAAGGAAGTTACCGGTATGTTCATGAGCGGCCATCCATTGGATAATTATACGTTTGAAATGCGGCATTATAATATTACAGCATTGGCCGATTACGTTGAATTTAAAGCTGCAGTCAATACGCATCCCAATCCCGCAAAGAGTTTTCGCCTGGCGGGACTAGTAGTTGATGTGCAGCACCGATTGACAAAAACTGGTAAAAACTTTGCCATTTTAGGTATTGAGGATTATAGCGGCAAGGCAGAATTTATGCTTTGGAGCGAAGACTATGTGAAATACAACAATTATTTAGAGAAAGGATTGATAGTGATGATCGAAGGTGCTTTTCGACAGCGGTATAATGGCCAGCAGTTCGATTTTAATATCAACAAACTGCATTTGCTTGAAACAGTAAAATCAACCTTAACCAAACAGGTGGTTATTGATGTGGAGCCTCAATTTATCAGCGAAGAAATGGTGGAATTCATTGATGCCAATGTTAAATCAAACCCGGGCAAAACATCCATCAAGTTCAACATCATTGACAGCCGCAATAAGTTTAAAGTGGGTATGTACAGCCTCGAAAAAAGCGTGGCAATGAATGATGACCTCGCTTTCTATTTAAATGAGAATAAAGATATTGATGTGAGTGTGGTTACTGGTTAATCCGTTAATCCGTATATCCGTTAATTCGTGGAGCGCCTTTAATTGTAAAAGATTTTGAAATAGCTTACTCCTTTACGGATTAACAATTTAACCAATTAACGGATTAACAGCCTATTCAATCATAAATATCTCCCGCTTCCCTCCTTCCACACAATCCATATAGCCCTTCATGATCTCTTTAATCTCATCGCTCATAGTAGCAGAACGCAGGTTGTTAAAA
This sequence comes from Chitinophagaceae bacterium, assembly GCA_031416815.1. Lineage (GTDB taxonomy): Bacteria > Bacteroidota > Bacteroidia > Chitinophagales > Chitinophagaceae > Ferruginibacter. The sequence continues at coordinate 1,307 of JANOUJ010000538.1, read as the reverse complement.
AAGTCACCGATATCTTCTGTCTCCATTTCAACCACTACGGTCCAATAAGTGCTGACAATGTCTGTTAGCACATTAACACGTTGAATGCCCTGTATTTTTTCAAAATGCGGAGCTGCCTGTTTAAACATTTTTACCAGGTCTTTTGCCTTGCCTGGCTTTGCCTGAAAAACTTCTCTGATTTGATACATGATGTGTGATTTTAGAAAATAAAGATAATGAAGGAAGTTGCAAGCCCCAAGCTTCAAGGGGGCAAGTTTTAAGAGCGGTGTGCTTTACATTTTAAAAGCCTCTTTAAGTTTGCCTGCTTCTCCCTTGAAGCTTCTCCCCTTGCAGCGTGAAAAGTGACTTCTACGGTCACAATGGCTCTAAACATGCCAATATTTTTTCATCACACCCTGTGGATATGTCATAACAGCACATTAACGTATTTGGAACTAACTTTGCCCTCTTGTCTTTAATAAATCAAAATTTAAAATAAATATTATGGCAGCAGAATTCACAGATGCAAACTTTAAGACAGATGTTTTAGAATCTGATAAATTAACCGTTATTGACTTTTGGGCAGAATGGTGTGGTCCATGCCGTGCAATAGGCCCGGTAATTGAGGAACTTTCGAAGGAATATGCAGGCAAAGCAAATATAGGCAAGGTAAATGTTGACAATAACCCCAATGTTTCTATGCAGTACGGTATCACCAGCATTCCCGCAATACTCTTTATAAAAGGTGGCCAGGTGGTAGATAAGCAGATCGGTGCAGTACCAAAATCTGTTCTTGAAAAGAAGATATTGGCAAATATGTAAACTATAGTTGCAGTTGATCAAATGTTTTACTATAAAAAAATCCCTCCAAACAGAGGGATTTTTTATGCAACAATAGTTGAGTTGATAATTAATGTTGCACGTTCGCTAAAGCTTTTGGATCATGTTTGTGTTTAAAGAATATGAGGAATAGTATTGCCACAACAATAACATAGATTGAAAATGCAAGCCATATGCCATGCCAGTCCCTGTTTCCATCTGTAGATGTATAATATTTTTGAATAAGCCAACCACTAATTAAGGCGCCAGATACAGCACCAACTCCATTGGTAACCATCATAAAAAGCCCCTGAGCGCTTGAGCGGATTTTTGCATCGGTGGTGGTTTCAATAAACAGTGACCCCGAAATATTGAAAAAATCGAATGCCATACCATAAACAATACATGAAAGAATGATCATCCATAAACCTCCTTCCGGATCGCCGTAGGCGAATAAACCAAAACGCAAAACCCACGCCACCATCGATATCAACATTACCTGTTTAATA
>JANOUJ010000537.1:0-1867 GCA_031416815.1 Chitinophagaceae bacterium | reverse complement strand
TGTACCGTGGCAATATCTTTAACACGGATGGGAACAGAGCCCTGCGTTATTAATGGTATTTCTTCAATGTCTTTTATCTGGGTGATGTAGCCGATACCCCTGATGATATATCCCATATCTGCCATCTCGAATTTTCTTCCGCCAACATCATTATTGTTGGCTCTTACTTTTTCAATCACATCCATTAAAGCAATATTGTAATAGCTTAGTTTGTGCTGGTCAATTACAATTTGATATTGTTTTTGAAAACCACCAAAAGATGCCACTTCACTTACACCGGGGACTGTTTGTAGACCAAATTTGATGTACCAGTCCTGTAATGCCCGCAGTTCTCCCAGATCAAGCGATGGCGCCTCTAAGGTGTACCAAAAAATATGTCCTAAACCGGTACCATCCGGTCCCAAGGTGGGAACAACCGTTGGAGGTAAAAGACGCTGGGCATAATTAAGCCGTTCCAATACCCTGGTACGGGCCCAGTAAATATCCACGTCATCTTCAAAGATCACAAACACAAAACTCATCCCGAACATGGAATTGGCACGGATGTTTTTTATTTTAGGAATACCCTGCAGGTTGCTTACCAAGGGGTAGGTTACCTGGTCTTCCATGATCTGCGGGCTCCGGCCCATCCATTCTGTAAATATGATAACCTGATTTTCAGACAGGTCGGGTATGGCATCTACTTTAGTATTGTTTATCGAATAACTACCATAGGCAGTTACGCCCGCTGCAATCAGCAAAACAACCATGCGGTTCTTTAAAGCCCATTTAATTAAATTGCTGATCATATTTTAATTTGATGCTGTTGTACTTTAATTTTCTTGATATAATTTTTTCTATCTCTACTGCAAAAAACACCAATGAAGAGGCTGCACCAACTAAAATAAATTCATTCAGGGTTAATGCTTCTGTTTTAAAAATGGGTTGCAGAAATGGAATATAGGTGATGCCAAACTGTAACAGTAAGGCTAACAAAACTGCACCTATAAGAGGTTTATTGGAAAATATCCCTATACTAAACAACGATTGATTTTCGGAACGGATAGCCATTACATGCCCAAGTTGGCTGAGGCATAAAACATTAAAAACAATAGTTTGCCAATGCAGGCCATGGTTAATAGCCCATCCCTGTAGCGACAAGGCAATACCTGCCATAAACATACCCACCCATATCATGTGTATGCCTCTGCCATTGGCAAAAACACTTTGTTGTGGTGGCCGTGGTGGCCTTATCATAATATCTTTTTCTGCCTTTTCATAAGACAAAGCAATAGCCGGTAAACCATCAGATACTAAGTTTATCCATAAAATATGTATGGGCAATAATGCAACAGGTAAACCAATAATTGGCCCCAGCAACAATGTCCATAGTTCGCCGGAGTTTGTTGTCATCATATACTTTATGAACTTAAGAATGTTATCATAAATTCTTCTTCCTTCCCGTACTGCTTTTACAATGGTGGAAAAATTATCATCCAGTAAAATCATGTGTGCCGCTTCTTTAGAAACATCTGTTCCCGTTATTCCCATTGCGATACCAATGTTTGCTCTTTTTAACGAAGGGGCATCATTCACACCATCTCCTGTCATGGCAACATAATGACCTTTCAGTTGCAATGTTTTTACAATTTTTAATTTTTGTTCGGGCGATACACGTGCATATACTTTTATCTTTTCAACTTTAATTAAGAAGCTGTCGTCATCTAATGCGGCAAGTTCCTGTCCTGTAATTACTAAATCTTTTTCAGTGTTTAAAATTCCAATACGTTGTGCGATGGCCTTTGCTGTCAGGGGATGGTCGCCGGTAATCATAACCGGTACAATGCCTGCGGTTTTGCATTGCGCCACTGCTTCAGAAACTTCCTCC
>JANOUJ010000536.1:0-1813 GCA_031416815.1 Chitinophagaceae bacterium | reverse complement strand
GGCCAGCCATAAAACGCACCCTTTTTTACCCCCGTTAAATAATCGGGCACCAGGTCATCGCCCAGTTCGTCCCTTTCATTTACGGCAGCATACAAAGTTGATGAGCCGGGAGCCCATCCCATACCTACCGGGTTACGCAGGCCGCTGGCATAAATGCGCAGGCCCGATCCGTCGGGATTCATTTCCAGTATACTGGCCCGCCGTATTTCTTTATCCATTCCATTTTCTCCAATATTTGAAGAAGAACCTACGGCAATATAGATCTTTGTATTGTTTGCATTGCTGATGATATTGCGTGTCCAGTGCCGGTTTTTTATAAAGCCTTTACCGGCAGGAAGATCAACGAGTTTTTGTCCTTTTGCTGTGATCTTTGTCTGGCCTTTTAAGTACGGAAAACGCAGGACCCCGTTTGTGTTGGCCACATATAACCAGTTGCCCATGATCAGCATTCCAAAAGGTTGATCCAATCCGTTTTCAGCCGTGAGTAACACCTCTTTTTGATCGGGTACACCATCTTTATTATTGTCACGCAATAAGGTTATTCTATCAGCACTTCGGGTAAGGTCTTCGGCTTTGCTTGCGCCCTTAATAACAGCTCCAACTTTTTCAATCACTTTAAAATTAGAATTGCTCTCCGCCACCAGCACATCGCCATTGGGTGTTACGTACATCCAGCGTGGGTTTTGAAAACCGGTAGCATATTGCGAAACGGCAAAACCTTTTGGTGCCACCGGCATTTTTCCGTCCTGCCAGCCAACAACCTTACTGAAGTTAGTAGCAGATTTGGTAGCGTTTGGCGGAGGCAATGTATCTTTTTGTGATAAAGCAGGAAGTGCTATGACAGCAAATGCCATGCAGGTAATAGAATGCTTTAGGTGCATGTGTATCATGATCAAAATTTTATGAGTCAACAAAAAAATGTGTTCAGAAAGGGTATAACAATTTTGATTCCAGATTTAAAAATATATATCCGGCGATATGCTACTGCGTACGGGCAACCTTTGTGCATTACAACTTTAAGATCTTATTTTCTACTAGGGCAAAAACTTTATCTCCTTTTGCAGGTACGATGGTGTGCATACCTGTGAACCGGCCAAAAGCCGGCAGTACGCCGTAAGTTTTAGTAAAATAAAAACAGGGGAATTTCAGGGATTGCTTTGCATTTCCAAAAAGAGTAACAGCCGGGTGTATATGGCCGCTAAAAATATAACAGTCATCTACGCTGTTGCACTCCGCTTTATCATGGGTAAAAATAAAAGGGCCGGTTTGCAATTGATGTTTTATGCAGGCAATATTGGCTTTGGCATACCAGGCTGCGGGTAAAATATCATGATTGCCAATGACCAGTTTTATGGGAACCTGTGCAAAATCATTCCTCCATTTAAGGAACAGTTCCATTTCTTTGTTGGCATGACTGTGAAAAAGATCGCCTACTATGATCAGTTGTTCCGCTTTATAATACTGAACCTGGGCGGTAAGCCTTTGCATATCTTCTTTAAAAATGGTTTGCGGTACCGCAATGCCGTGCTTACGAAAATGGCCTGTCTTTCCAAAATGCAGGTCGGAGAGGATGAGTGCTTTTTCTTCTTCCCAAAAAATACACCTGCCGGCAGACAGCAGCAAGTTGTTATTTAGGATTGTGTGTTTAATAAAATCCATCAGGCAAAGATACTGGATGCTGGATGCTTGATTCTGGATGGAGTTCAATGATACAAAAGCTTTTTAATAATCAGGCACTCATCCAGTATCCAGTATCCAGCATCCAGTATCAAGTATCCTTCTCCAACTGCTCCTGCATCTTTCTTATCCTGTC
>JANOUJ010000535.1:0-1740 GCA_031416815.1 Chitinophagaceae bacterium | reverse complement strand
ATCGAAACTTTTCCCGAAGGCAATCTTTATGTTGTGCCCGGAGACAGGATAAAATTTAAAGTGAAAGCGCTTAGCGGCAGTACCGTGTTTGCCAATGGCAATATTCCTTTGTACGAAATGCCCAACAATAAAATGCCCGGTGTTTACCAGGGCGAATATGTAGTAAAAGAAACGGATAGTTTTTTTGTTAGTAAGATACCCGTAACCCTTGCAGATAAAACTGGTAAAGCAATTACAAAACAAGCGAAGTATTCGATAAGTATGTTTGGCCCGCTTGCACCGAATATTGCTGTAACAAAAGGAAGGTTGGCACATTTGTTATTTGGCCTGGGTGATGATAGATTGGGCGGCGCCAAGATCGGTTACCTGGACTCTATGGTTTTATTGAACGTGATCGGTAAAGCAGGCAGCCAATATAGAGTTCGTTTATCAAAATACCGCACGGCTTTTATTGGGGATGATGCAGTGGATTTTTTACCCAAGGGAAGTTTTACACCTGAGTCACTCACCGACCGGTGGACGGTTTATGGTGACAACGCTTTTGATTATGTGCAACTGGGTTTGTCTGCCCGATTGCCTTACCAGAGCTTTCAATTGGTTGATCCTTCTAAAATTATCGTTGATGTTTTTGGCGCAACCAACAATACCAACTGGATAACACAACTGGGAAATACAAAAGAGATAAACAATGTTTTTTATGAGCAGTTGGAGGATGAGATCTTCAGAATTACCATTGAACTGAAGCATGCGCAACACTGGGGGCATAGCATTTATTATAAGGGTAATGCACTGGTGATTAAAATAAAACGTCAGCCTGAAAATTTGGCGTTGAAGAACCTGACCATCGCGGTAGATGCAGGGCATGGCGGCAGCAATACCGGTGCCGGCGGACCAACGGGCTCTTCCGAAAAAATGCTTACGCTGGCTGTTTCACTTAAACTTCAAAAACTATTGGAACAGCAGGGCGCCAAAGTCATCATGACACGTACCACCGAAAAATTTGTTGATAATAAAGAACGCATTTTATTTTACCGGGACAGCATGCCGGACCTGTTGATAAGCATTCACCTGAATTCATCTGGTGACCCGATTCGGGTAAAAGGAACCAGTAGCTTTTATCGCTACATCGGTTTTAAAAATTTAAGCAACGCCATTCACAAACGTATGCTGGAACTGGGCCTGAACGACCATGGTAATAACGGCAGTTTTAATTTTATGCTCAACAGCCCGATTGAATATCCCAATGCATTGGTAGAAACATTGTTCCTCAGTAATCCTGAAGATGAAATGAAAATACTCGACGAAAACTTTCAACAGCAGATAGCAGAAAAAATTGTACAGGGGATAAAGGATTTTTTAGCAGCTTGTAAATAAAACTTTGTGTATTTAGTGAGAAGCTTTGTGTTCTTTGTGGTTAGGTTTACCACAAAGAACCCAAAGGAAATTTCCACAAAGTTCACTAAGCGATTTTATTTTTTGATCATCGCCTCATAACCTGCAACAGTTTCATTCACTGCTTTTATCATTTGCGTAGTTGGCGGCCAGTCTCCATCCTGCAATGTATTTTGTAAACCGGTAAAACTGTTTAAATATTTACGTACTGCTGTAAGCTTTTCTTTGTCGGTTACTGTTTTTAAATCGCTTATACATTTTTTGATGTAGTTGAAACAGGTCAAACTCAGATCGTGTTGAAGCGTCAAATCTTTTACACTTGTTTTTACACGGGGGTCCATCTTTACA
>JANOUJ010000534.1:0-7778 GCA_031416815.1 Chitinophagaceae bacterium | reverse complement strand
CTGTTAACGGCTATGTTATGCTTATAAGTAAATTTATTTTCTTAATTTCCTTTTCTCAAAACCAAAACCAACATGGCAAATTCCTTGTTTCGCACAAAAAAGATCGAAAATATTTTAGCAGAGGGTAGTGATGATCCGCATGGCGGCGGCGGACTTAAACGTGTGCTTTCAGTTCGTGATCTTACCTTTTTTGGTATTGCCGCCATTTTAGGAGCCGGCAGTTTCAGCAGCCTTGGTTATGCTGTATTTCACGGCGGGCCCGGCGTAGTAGTATTATTTATCATCACTGGTATTGCCTGTGCCTTTACAGCTCTTTGTTACTCCGAATTTGCAAGCCGCATTCCTGTTGCAGGTAGTGCTTATACTTATGCCTATGCCAGTTTTGGGGAGTTGTTTGCCTGGGTAATTGGTTGGGCGCTCATCATGGAATATTCTATCGGTAATATTTATGTGGCATACAGCTGGAGCGATTATTTTACCTCATTATTAGACAAGTCGAGCCTTGTTAACATTAAGATTTTTGGATATAGTTTCATCACTCCGAATTTGCATATACCGGAATATCTTTCTACTAGCTATATGGAAGCCAAGCATGCCATTGAAGGCGGTAGTACTAATAAAGATGTTTTGTCGGCCTGGAACAACTCGCCTGTTATAGGAGGATTGAGAATCATTTTTGATCTGCCAGCTCTCATCATCAACTTCCTTATCACTTACCTTGTTTACCGTGGTATAAAAGAAAGCCGCAATTTCAGCAATATAATGGTGGTTTTAAAAATAGCCGTTGTTGCACTCATTATTATCGTTGGCGGTTACCTTGTTTTCTCAAACGGACTTACTGCAAATTGGACGCCACCAGACGATGCAGGCGTGAAATCTTTTATGCCAAATGGCTTTAGTGGTGTAATGCTGGCTGTTGCCAGTGTGTTCTTTGCCTATATTGGTTTTGACGCAGTGAGTGTACTGGCCGAAGAAAGCAAAAATCCGCAACGTGACCTTCCAAGGGGAATGATATTATCGCTGGTGGTCTGCACCATCATCTATATTTTGCTAACACTGGTTTTAACCGGTGCAGTCAACTACAGAAATTTTGATGGCGTGGGCGATCCGCTTGCATTTATTTTTGAGCCACAAAATTTGAATGTTGGCTGGATGCAGTTTCTGGTAGCGGTTGTAGCCGTTGTGGCAATGACAAGTGTTTTACTCGTCTTCCAAATGGGTCAGCCACGTATCTGGATGAGTATGAGCCGTGATGGTTTGCTGCCACCTGTTTTTCAAAAAATTCACCCTAAATTTAAAACACCTTCTTTTGCTACCATTATTACCGGTTTAGTTGTCGGTGTGCCCCTTTTGTTCACCGACAAAACCTTTGTACTCGATTTTACAAGCATTGCAACCCTCTTCGCCTTCGTGCTGGTTTGCGGCGGCGTATTACTCATTCCCCGAAAAGAAAAAGTGGGAGGAAGATTTCACCTGCCGTATATCAACGGACAATTTATTTTTCCATTGATCGTTGCTGGTGCAATCATTATGGCCTGGTCGCTATCCAAAACTTATTTTTCCGATATGTTCAATTTTGATTTCAGTACCAATGAAGATTATGCTGCAGGTAAAAAAACCTTTTTGGACGTAGCCATCACCAATATTTCGTTGATCGTATTCTGGGTAAGTGCGGTTTTACTTGCGGTCGTAGCTTTTTTTAAAAAATATTCACTCATCCCATTAATGGGCGTAATAACCTGCATGTACCTGCTTACCGGCATGAGCAAAAGCAACTGGGTATGGTTTATAGCCTGGCTGGGCCTGGGCATCATTATCTACTTTTTATACGGTTACAGAAAAAGTAAACTGGCCAATTAGTTTTGTATTTTTCTTTTGAGCCTGGCAGTTGATCTTTATTCAAAATCGTTGCGTCGCACACCTGTACTGTTGTACCTTTGGGCGACGTTTTTTATTTAATACGCATGAAATATCAACCCGGCGATAAAATATTGATTTTACTTACTGACGAGGAGGGCACTATCGTAGAGATAATGAATGAAAAAATGGTACTTGTAGATGTGAAGGGCGTTAAATTCCCAATTTATACTGACCAGATTGACTTTCCCTATTTCAAAATGTTTACCCAAAAATTCAAGGCCGAGAAAAAGAAAGTTTTTATTGACCTCGTCCAAAAAGAAAAGGCAATGCCCAAACTAAAGGAGGGCAATGGAGTTAAGCTTTCATTCATACCTGTTTTCGATAAGGATATTTTTGATGATGATATCGTGGAGAAATTTAAACTCTACCTGGTTAATCAAAATGAAACAACCTATACATTCACCTACAATTTAATGATAGGCGGCGAAAGCGATTTTCAGCTAAAAAATATCATTGAACCGTTAAGCGATTTTTACCTGCACAATGTGCGGTTTGAGGACCTGAGCGACAGTCCACGTTTTGAATTTGAGTTTTCGTTACAAGAGCCCGATAAAAAGAAAGCACCGTATTACGAAACATCTTTAAAATTAAAAGCAAAGCAATTATTCAAAAAGATCGAGGAGATACAATTAAAGAATGAACCCTCTTTTTCTTATGCACTTTTCGAAGATTTTCCGGACAAAGTTGTGGAACAAAACGTTGATCTTGCCAAGCTTGGTAATTCCGGCTTCAGGATCTATGAAGCCAATAAGATCAGGCAAAATATGGAACCGGCAAGAAGCGTGGTGGACCTGCATATTGAGAAGTTAACTGACAGCTGGAAACACCTCAGCAATTTTGAAATACTGTCAATGCAGTTAAAAGCTTTTGAAAAATATTATGATTTGGCAATTGCACATCATCAACCCACATTAACCATTATACATGGTATAGGCGTTGGTAAATTGCGGGATGAGATACACGATATATTGAGATCGAAGAAAGCAGTAAAATCCTTCGTAAATCAATACAGCCCGCAGTTTGGCTATGGAGCTACCGAAATTTACTTTGAGTATAAATAAACAACATGCCTTTTAACGAACTGCTTGTTTATATCACTTTCGTTGTCGGCTTTGCGTTAACGCCCGGTCCCAACATGATGCTTTATCTTACCTACACTTTTGAATACGGCCGTAAGGCCGGCTGGGCAACTGCAGCAGGTATTGTGAGTTCATTTGTAGTGCATATTACTGCCATCGTGTTTGGTTTAACGGCCATACTGGTAAGCATGCCGCATGCTTTGGATGTTTTGCGTTATTGTGGCATTGCTTATCTGATCTACCTGGCGATAATCAATCTTAAAACTGTAAAATGGAAGACAGGTGATGCCCAGGACGTAAATGCAGGTCTGCATGTTTTTTATTTTAAAGGGTTTATTGGCAATCTGTTCAATCCAGGTTCTTTGTTCTTGTACTTTTCTGTATTACCGCAGTTTCTTCATCCGGAACGTGGACAACTGCTATTCCAAAATATCAAACTTGGATTAATACAGATGTTTTTCAGTTTTATAACCAACTGTACCATCGTTTATTTTGCAGGCTTTGCAACCGATGCTTTTTTTAAGAATGAAAGCTATCAAAAGTGGGTGAGGATCTTTATGAGTGTTTTTATTTTACTCTTTGCAGCAAAAATGCTGTTTATGAAGTAGTAATTCAAATTCTAACAAGTAAAAAGTTAATTAACTGACTACTTATTTTGAACCACATAACACAGGAGCCATACAGCTATGTGAAATCTATGTTTCCTTATGTGGCTATGTGGTTCAAAAAGTAAAATAAACTATCTAAAGTGCCCCGTAACCGCATAACAAACCTTGTTATTTATCCTTTTAAAAACTTCACCATTTATTTTGCGTAACCGGCGAAGCCTTCTTTTATCCAGTAACCTTCCCTCACTGTCAAAATATTGTGGTTGCGGAAAATAGGTGAGTACATAGTATTTAGCGTAGGAGAATAATGATTTTAACGCAACGGGTTTTATCGACATCAGTATCAGGCTATTCTTTTTTTCGTCAACATAATAATCTGAATAAGTTATCCATGTACAGCGGATATCATGCATTTGTTTTATCAAAGCATTGATCTTTGCCGCATTGAGGTTGTAAGCTGTAAGCGTATCTCTTAAACGGGGTTCTTCAATGTTGAATTCATAAATATAACTTAGCGTATCGGTAATAATTTCCAATGAAACGGTTTTAAATTCACGATCGGTAAAGCCAACGTTAAACGGACCCCGTTGATAAAGTGTCTTGTATGATTCTTCAATCTTGTCAAGCACTTTTTCATTCTCGTAATAATACCTGGTAGAAATATTTTTTGGCGAACAGGAAAAAAACAGGACTGTACTTAATGACGCAATCAATATATAAACTTTTTTATTTAGCATCACTTTCTATTTTGGTGAACCAGGTAATTCCAAAAACAATTCGCTTAAAAAAATCGGTCGATACCTGCATTTGAGTTTTGCGGCCGTAATCCCAGTATATAAAAGTGATCAGATCATCCTGTATGCTTATTTTTTCAGCAACAACAAAATGTGTGGGAACACGGAGTTTAATCTCGATATGATCTTTTTTATGTAGGATGCGATTATTGATGAACAAAACAACGGTACCTGTCTTCATCTTTTCACTGATATAACCATACATGTCTTTGATTCTTGGCCTCATCAGGTCGGCTCCCCTTGCATCGTAATTATAATGCAGCAACTGCCTGGTCATACGGTTGAATTTGGCATAATTTACTGAAGCCCAAAAACGGTTTTCGTCACCGGGATCAAAATCAAGGTTCAAAAAATTAATGTATCCCTTGTAATGATCCGCCAGCGTCAGGAACCACATCTGTTCTGCCGGGTTGATATCAAGTATACCTTTATATTTAAGTGCTCCCGCTTCCAGTTTTATAGGCAGCGAGGGATCGAGCCTCACCCCTCTGAATATGGCTTTTCCTTCGCTGTAGAGTTGCATTAACAGGGTAGCATAGCCCAAGGGATCATCCTGTAAAAAAACATAAGTTAATGCCCCGTAACCACAAAAGTTAGTACCCTTGCCAGCGTAAATACTTACGGGGTCATAAATATTTTTCTTTAGGTTTTTTAGAAATAAACCAGGCTTTATATTTGGCCAGTGAACGCTTGTTGTTAATTCGGTTATCTTTTCAACATACTTAATGGCCTGTTGTTGGGTGGAGGTTACTTTTCCCGGTACAGCCACATGACCGGCCAAGCGGGCTTTAACAACGGTTGTACACAAAACCATAATACAGCTTAAAATAGCCGCTTTAATAAGATCCGGGATGCGTGTATGCTTAGAAATATTCAATAATTTACCTGTTTGGTGCGAAATTAAGTGCCAGATGCTAAAACCGTTGATTAATGATGCTTTACGGTACGGTTTTGCAAATTACCTGCCAAATAAAGGTGTAAACAAATAAAAAATCCATTTGGCCAAATTACCGGCTACATAAATTAACATCATCTGTCCCAAAGAATGGCCTGTGATTGTTCGCTCAATGTTTAAACACTATATATTTGTAGGTAATTGATCTATAAACTTTCGATGATGAAGCGGTATAAAAAATGGCTGATTGCTTTGTTTGTGCTTTTAGTGGCAGGAGCAGCGGGTATTTGGTACCTGTTCAATCTTAAATATGATGATACCGCATCAGTAAAAGCGGATTATAATGTAAATGCCATTGATTTTATTAGAGAGTTTAAACAGGATATGGCTGCTGCCAATAAAAAATATTCGGAAAAAATAATTGTAGTTAACGGGTCTGTTTCGGCCATTGAAATGGCAGACACTACTGCCAATATAAAAATGACGGATACCATCAATGGAGCTTATATTATTTTTGCCTTTCAGCAGCAGCACCTTAATGAAGCAAAGGCCATGAAAGAAGGAGAGCAGGTATCAATAAAAGGAAGCTGCAGCAACGGGGCCTTCAGCAGCATTCTGGAAACTGAATACATAACATTTAAACGCTGTGCTGTTAATAATAAGTAATTCTAAATTTTAAAATAAAAAAACAACCAAATGAAAAAAACAATTCTGTCTTTAGCAATGGTATTGGCTGCGGGCCTGCTGTTTGCGCAAAAGAAAACAACTACGTCTGCCGTTATCAGTTTTGACGCAACTACTCCGATCGATGCCTTACCCAAGGCAGAAAATAAAACGGTTATTGCATCGCTTGACACAAAGAACGGTAGAATGGCTTTTGAAGCAGCCATAAAGAGCTTTGCATTTTCAAATCCAAAGATACAGGAGCATTTTAACGCCAAAGGCTGGATGGATAGTGACCAGTTTCCAACTGCAACTTTTAAAGGCAATATCACCAATTTGACAGATGTAAAATTTAATAAGGATGGCACTTATGCTGTTACTGTTGCCGGAGACCTTACGATGCACGGCATTACCACGCCGGTATCAGCAAAGGGATCAATTACTGTGAGCGGAAAAACAATTGTAGCCACTTCCGAATTTAATGTGAAGCTGGAAGATTACAAAGTGGAAGGCAAAGCTATCGCTGCAGGTAAAGTGGCTAAAGAACCGACAATTAAAGTTGTAGCCGAATTTTAAAAATACAAACGGGTATACATAAAAAAGCTTTTGTTCTGAAAAGAACAAAAGCTTTTTTGTTTTTACAATATGTCTATTGATCCGCTTTAAATTCTTCTTCGATCATTTCATGAAAAGCAGTTTCACTTTCCATTACCCAGGCTGGTAATTTGTCCGTTGTAATTTTCCATGATCCATCCTGTATTTCCATATTAAAAATGATACGGTTTCCTTTTGAATCGATCACATCTACGGTAAATGGCCCTTCCTGCTTGCCGTTCGGTTTTCTGAAGTTAAACTCCTTCAGTTGGCCATCACATTTTATCAGTTTTGTAAACTGTATGTTCTTTACATACTTTAATTCCATTAGGGGTTGCGTTTGAAGCAAACTTAAGGTTTTTACAGGCAATTGAAACAAATAACTCCGTTAATTAGCTGTAAATATTTATAAAATGCTAACAAGCAGTAGATTAATTATTTTATGCCTGCTGAAGTAATTTTTTTATGATCACTATTTGTCCCAGGTGATAATGAATGTGCTCAATAATACCGGCAATATTTCTATAATAGTTCCCATATTTTTCGTCGGTGAAGATTTCCCCAAACACGCTCTCTGGTAGCTGTTCAAGCAGGTTTGCAAAATTTTCTGCATCGCTGCTTGTTTTATTCAGCAGGTTTTCCCAATCGGCTTGCGACTGCATTGGTGGAAGTTCAAAACTAAATTTATCACTTGCGTCAAGTGCTTGCCCCTGTAAAACTTTCAGTGCGGCTCCTACATAATAATTTATGTGATATACAAGTGCTGCGATGGTATTAAGATCATGGACTTTTGCGGTGGCCTTCTGCCAGCTTACACCTGCCAGCGTATCCTGAAGATTTACTGAAGTCCAGTTTCCGCCAAAATGAACATCGCGGAAATGTTTTGCAGTTTGTTGGGGCAAATTCATATGCTCTTTTTTATGGCCGTTTCACCCGATCAGTTTTAATGGCTTTAATTTACAAAAGATCAGTAAGAATTGATTTTTAATTTTCTAAAAAAAATATCCTCCGGTATTTCCCTTACTTCACCGGCTTTCAATCCATCCAGTGCCAGGTCTTCAATGCTAATGCGTATCAACCGCTTGCATTTATGCCCGGTTGCAGCTATCATTTTTCGTACCTGGTGGTATTTACCTTCGGTAATGGTCATCAACAGCCATGTAAAAAGCTTGTAAGCGGTAAGGCGGTTGCCCAGGTCGTATATGGGGCGGCCCAGCGTGTCTTC
>JANOUJ010000533.1:0-2926 GCA_031416815.1 Chitinophagaceae bacterium | reverse complement strand
ATGTGAAATCTACATTCAAAACCATAAATACGGCCATTTTCGAACGCCGTTCCTACTCAATGGAGTGCCGCCTTTTAAGGGCTGATGGGCAGTGGCGCTGGATGCTGGCGCAAGGCAATCCACGCATGGGTGTAAATAATGAATTTTTAGGTTTCGTGGGTTCATCTGTTGACATTACTGAACGAAAGGAAGCTGAGGAAAAAATAAAAGCAAGCGAAAAGAAATTTGAAGCGGCTATCCTTGCCGTGGAGGGCATCATCTGGACAAACAACGCCCTTGGTGAAATGATTGGTGAACAACCCGGATGGGCTGACTTAACAGGCCAGGTTTTTAAACAATACCAGGGTTATGGCTGGTCTTCAGTAGTTCATCCGGATGATGTAAAGCCTACGCTGGATGCGTGGAGCGTAGCCGTTAAAAATAAAAGCACATTCGAGTTTGAACATAGGTTAAAAACAAAAGACGATGGATGGAGAGTTTTTTCAGTAAGGGCAGTTCCTGTTTTAGACGAAAGCGGTAGTATTCAACAATGGGTTGGGGTGCATACTGATATAACGGAGCAAAAACGGGCAGGAGAGAAATTAGCTTACCGCACCGCTTTGTTGGAGGCCCATAATGAAGCAAGTGTTGATGGTGTTTTATTAGTAGATGCCAAAGGAAAAATCCTTTCATTTAACCAGCGTTTTGTTGAGATATGGCATATGCCACAGCATATTGTGGATGCAAATGATGATGAAGCCGCACTTTCCTTTGCCATGACGCAGTTGGTAGATCCGCAACAGTTTATTGATAAAGTAAAATACCTCTACGAGCATCCCACGTTGACGAGTCTTGACGAGCTGGAATTTAAAGACGGGAAAATCATAGAGCGAAATGGTTATCCGGTAATTGCGGAAGATGGAGCGTATTATGCCTGGAGCTGGACTTTTAAAGATATAACCCAAAGGAAAAAAATTGAACAGGATTTAAAAAATACTAAAGAACAATTAGAATTAACTTTTAAAAACATTCCTGCCGGCGTTTATCTCATTAATGAAAAAGGTGAAATGGTTTATGTGAATGACAGAGGTGCCGCTATTTACGGTAATTTTACACCTGAAGATATGTTGGAACAAAAAGATTTATCTACACTGCTAAAAATTGCAGACGAACTTTTTGAACGTTTTGATGAAAATGGAGCATATTTCTCTCCTCAAAATTCGCCGGCTTATATAAGTTTATCTACAGGTAAGCCTTCCCAGACCGTATTAAAACAAATAAATAAAGCAACCAGAGAACATCGATGGTATTATGTGCAGGGTGCGCCGCTTTTTGATGAAAAAGGAAATGTGTCCCTGGTATTGATTACAAGCACAGATATTACTGAGCAGAAAAATGCAGGAGAAAAAATAAAGAACAGCGAAGAACGCTTTCGTACGCTGGCCCAATCATTACCACAATTGGTATGGGTAACTGATGCGTTGGGTAATGTAGAGTTTGCATCTGTAAGATGGAAAGAGTATTCAGGCATAGAACCCGGGGGTGAAAAAGAATGGAAAGCAATTGTGCATCCTGATGATTATGATAACGTTAATGCCGCATGGATGCATTGCTTAAGTACGGGTGATATTTACCATTTTGATGTACGTCTTAAAAATAAAAATGGAGAATACAGATGGCACACAGTGATAGGTGAACCCACCTTAGACAACGAAAATAATATTGTAAAATGGGTAGGCGCTTTTACTGATGTTCATGAGCAAAAATTAAAAGAAGAAAGAAAGGACGAATTCATTACCATAGCCAGCCATGAATTAAAAACACCGCTTACAACTGCTAAAGGTTATTTACAATTGCTGGAGCTATCTGCGGATGAAAGCAATAAACAGGATACAAAACTTTTTGTTGAAAAAGCAAGCCAGGCTGTTAACAAGCTTAGTAAATTGATAAGCGAATTGCTGGATGCAAGTAAGATAAACCTGGGTAAATTAAATTACACTGCTACAAGTTTTAACTTTAATGAAATGGTAGCTGATACTATTGAAAATATCCAGCTTACTTCGCCAACCCATGCCATTATAAGAACCGGTAAAGTTTTAGATAAAGTAACGGGCGATAAAGACCGGCTGCAGCAGGTGATCATAAATTTATTAAACAATGCGATAAAATATTCTCCGGGTGCTGAAAAGGTTTTTATAAACGTGGAACAGGAAAATGATACAGTTAAAGTATCGGTAAAAGATACCGGGATTGGAATTGCAAAACATAGCCTGCACAAAGTATTTGAAAAGTATCATCGTATTGAAGAGCATGCCGCACGTTTTCAGGGTCTGGGTATCGGGTTGTTTATCTCGTATGAAATTATACAACGGCATCATGGTAAACTGTGGGCAGAAAGTGAAACGGGTAAAGGCAGTACATTTTATTTCACCTTACCGGTAAACCAACCGCTATGAAATGCCTCATTATGGGCAAATTGCCTCCCACCCTTCGCATTTTATTTGGGCTGCTGTTCCTCCATAGCTTTCTGTAATGCGGCCTCCCGTTCTTTTTGCAGTTGGGCTTTGGGTATGATGGATACCAGCCTGATATTATACTGTATCTTATCGCCGGGCTTAATATAATCGGGCCGGGGCTTTTTTGAGTAATCATACATCGATTGTGCATCAACCAGGCAAATAATACTGTCGCCCGGAGTCATCAACACCAGTGCATCCATGATGTCGCCTTTATATGCTGCCCTGGACAAACTAAACGCACCGGGTTTGCCTTTATAAACCTGGCTGCTGCTGTACATAAACCGGTTGTTACAGATGGCTATCATACGCAACATTACATCATCACCCTCTTGCGGGTGGGGCCTGGTGGGTTTGTTCTCTACAAAAACATATTGCAGCTTAGGGTTGATCGTTATAAAATTATAAACGGGCTTGCCAACAGGTGCTGC
>JANOUJ010000532.1:0-3503 GCA_031416815.1 Chitinophagaceae bacterium | reverse complement strand
CACATGTTTTGGAATCATTATGTCCAATGCCCCAATCAGCCAGCTTGCCCATGCAGTAATGCATATGTATAGTGGCACCAGTGGAAGTGGTGATGTATAACAGGGCTAATATGGCTACGATGATTTTTTTCATTACTAACGTGAATACAAAAATAAAACTATTTTACCCAACATTGTTACACAATTCTAATTGTTTTAAACAGCGGTCTTTGTTGACTTATAACATCGTTATTAGCATTATCCCACTCATGGCTATCATCAATGCATCTTCTATGATGGTAACTGTACTCATCGGCAGGTTAAACACTGCTCCCAAACACGCACATTGTATTTTCCTTTTGTTTAAAACGCTTTGTAACACACCAATGATACTAATACCCATAACTAGCAATGTAACAATATTGGTAATTAAAGGTTGAAAATTGGTGGCATAGGCAATGCCCAAGCCCAGTTCAACAAAAGCATAGATATAACCCCATGCCTTTAATTTCATGGCCCCAATATCATACATGCTGTAACTTTCAGCAAAGCCCTTCAGGTCAAGCATTTTAAAGAATGAGAAAGTAAGAAAGAACCCGGCCATAAAGACATTCATTGCCTGCATCCAATCAAACGTATTTTGATGTGTAGCAGCAATAATTGCAATGGAGGTGATATAAACAAAAATCAGTAAGATCGGTTTATATGTTGAAAACCAACTTTTGGCCTGCTCTGCCGTTTCATTATGTTCCATAGCTGTAATGGAATATTTTTTATCAAGTGCATTTTGAAATGAAGAAAGTGCAATATGCTTGGCCATTGTAATAGTTGCCGATTGTTTTTCTTTTGAAACCTCTACTTCGGTAACATTTGGTAACATCAGCAAACTGCTTTTTACTTTTGCTTCGCAACTTCCGCAAGTCATGCCTGTAACTTTATACGTGTGTGTCATTTTTTATTTGTTTGACACAAAGATAATTCGAGGCCCTTGAGCAGGTATTGTGGAATTTTGTATCAGAGTTGTAACATTTACAGTTCCTCTATGTTTTTACGTTTGTCCTCCTTTAGCGATTTGAAATAGCTGGGTGTAAAGCCTGTGATTTTTTTAAATTGGTTGGATAAATAACCAACACTGCTGTAGCCCAGCCGGTCTGCAATTTCAGATAAACTAAGTTCGTCATAAACTATCAATTCTTTTACCCGTTCAATACGCTGGGAAATGAAATATTTTTCTATAGTTGTGCCTTCTACTTCTGAAAAAAGGTTGCTTAAATAGTTGTAGTCCTGGTGTATTTGTGAAGTAATGAAGTCAGAAAGGTTCGTTTTAAGGTTATGGTCTGAATAGTGAACTAATGTTACAATTGCATTTTTAATTTTTTCAATGGTCTGGCTTTTCTTGTTGTCTATGAGTTCAAAACCAACCGATCTTAATGAAGTATCCAACTGGGCTAATTGGGCTTTTGATAAGTCACCTTCAATTTCTACTTCCCCCAAATTGACAGATAAAGTACGAAGCCCGGCATTTTCCAATTGGTCTTTTACTACCATTTTGCATCGGCTGCAAACCATATTTTTTATATAAAGATTCATCTTGTCTTGGCCCGGTGATTTTTTGTAAAAATACAGAAAGCGTGCAGTATTGTGGGTACGGAAGACTTTTTGTCCTGGGCATTGCTGCCACGATCCCGAATAACCCATGACTATCTATACAAAAAAATCCCCCGATAAATATCGGGGGATCGTATAACTGAATAGTTATTTTTATTGAATCACAACTCTGCACATGGTTAAACGGTTACCGTTCAGGTCACCAATTTCAACCCAGTAGAGTCCTTTTCCATAAGCTCTCATATCAACATCCATTCTGTCGTATGGCCTTCCGATAGTGTACATCTGAGTAAACACACGGTCGCCTTTTGAATCAAAGATCGTTAATGATCTTGGTAACACGTTGTTAACTGCACTGTAGTACCTAACCTGGAATTTACCATTGGTTGGGTTTGGATAAATAAAGCATCTGCCACTTGCCGAATCCCTGATGGTAATGGTGTTCGAAATACTGGAACAACCGTTCACATCATTAACTCTTAACTGGTAATCGCCCATTCCATCTACATTCACTACGATTGTGCCTGTACCCAATCCGCTAACCACACCTGGCGCACCGGGGGTCAACACCACGCCGTTGCGTATCCAGCTATATCCGCCGGGTGCCACAGGGTTTGGAGTTACGGTTGACGATATGGTCGAAGTCATGCCCGGTAACAGCGCAGTAGAAGTTGCACTGATCACAACCACCGGTAATGGATTAACATTTAAAGTAGCAACACGTGATGTTTTAGCAGCACAAGGACCGCTAACGATAACACGATATGCATATCCATTCATAGTAACCGGAGGATTGGTGATGGTCAGCGTTGCAGTTGTTGCTCCACTGTAAACTCCACCATTGGTGATATTTGTGAACGGACCATTTACACCCGTTGGGCTAACCTGCCACTGATAGGTATGAGGGCCGGTTCCGGCTGTAACTGCTACACTGAAAGTAGCAACCTTATCAGTACATATTGTCTGATTAGCCGGTAACTGTGCATTCAGGATAGTTGTATCGCTTACTGTTACAGTCACGTTTCTTACAGGTGAAGTACAGGTTCCGGGACCAGATACCAGGAAGCTAACGGTTCCGTTAAAGTTCCTTGGGTTGTTTACCGGTGTAGCCGGAGCCGCAGGGCCTCCCCATCCTACATTACCACCGGTAATGATATCACAACCATTGGCTGAATAAGTAACCGTTGTTGCCGCACCATTGGTATAGGCAGGGAAGGTTGCTCCCGTAAAATCCAAAGCTATAGCATAAGTGGCCCCTGCAGGAACACTCAATGTCAATCCTGTCAGTACCGGGTTTAAAGTGTTGGCAGTAACAGTAACATTAGATGAACCAAACTGTATGAAGCCATTGGCTGCACTGATTGGTCCCGGGTTACCTGCATTACCGGTTGTTTTATAGAATGCTCTTACGGCAACTGCTCCTGAACCAAAGGCATTGCTGGATATACCGGCAAGAGTTACAGGGAAGGCATTGTTGTTGCGTACGTTAAATGATACCAGGTTATTACCGTTGCCGCCTGCCATTGGTGTTGCAGGAGTAGCAGCAAAATTAATCATATTGTTTACTGTTACCTGGTAATTATAAACACCAGAAGGTGTTGGCCTTGCCCATACCGAATCTACCCTGGTTCCGGCAACATAAGGAATAGTTGCCAATGCATCAGAGTATAATCCTGTAGCAGGTGTCCATAGAGCTGCTGAAGCAACGAGAGGAGAAGTACTCTTCAGTTTAACAGCCGCATCACCTATGCACATTGCAACCGGGTTAGGAGTAACTGTTGGTGCAGGTGGTGTATAATTCACCAGTACAGATGCCGTACTGATACAGCCTGTTGCTACGTCAGTAGCAGTTACTGTATAGGTCGTCTGTACAGTTGGTGCAGCATATACCGTTGATAAGTTCTGGCCGGTATAAG
>JANOUJ010000531.1:0-6422 GCA_031416815.1 Chitinophagaceae bacterium | reverse complement strand
AAAGGGGGAACTTGATCCCTAATCCTTTAAGAGTTTTTTTTAAATTAATAATATCAAAACTTATATCTCAGAAGTTAATGCAACTGAGCGAAAAATAAATGCTGTTTTTAATCTAAGACTCCAGGTTCCCCCTTCAGGGGGCGGAGGGGGCTTCTCTAGTACCCATACTCCTTCAACTGAAACTCATTATCCCGCCACTTTGGCCGCACTTTTACAAACAATTCCAAAAATACTTTTCTTCCAAGAAATGTTTCTATGTCTTTCCTGGCATCAGTGCCTAATTTTTTGATCATGCTGCCACCACCACCAAGTATAATGCCTTTCTGCGTTTCCCGCTGCACAATGATCTCGGCGCCTATTTTTGTAAGCGATGCTTTTTCTTTGAACTCCTGTATAAGCACGGTTGCATGATAAGGTATCTCCTCGCCATACAATAAAAATATTTTTTCCCTGATGATTTCACCCACAAAAAATTTCGTTGGCATATCACTCAGGTCATCCCCTTCGTAAAAAGGTTCCCCTTCCGGCAAAAAAGTAAGAATGGTTTTTAATAATTCATCAATGCCTGTTTTTTTTAGCGCTGATAATGATATCACTTCTTTGCAGTAAGGCTGCTGCTCAAAAAACTTAGCGGTTGTTTTTAACTGTTCGTCATTAACCGTATCGGCCTTGTTTAAAATAACAATGGCCGGTGCTTTCAAACGCAGGGAACTAAAAATAGCATGGCTCTCATCTGTATTTTCCCGAACATCAGTTATTAGTAAAGCTACATCCGCATCTTCCAGGCTACCCCTTACGGCATCCATCATTTTTTCGTGCAGCTTGTATTTGGGTTCGATGATGCCGGGCGTATCTGAAAAAATGATCTGGTAATCTTTTTCAGTTAAGATGGCTTTGATACGATGCCTTGTTGTTTGCACTTTGTGCGATACAATGGCCATCTTTTCTCCCATAAGTGCATTCAGCAAAGTACTTTTGCCTGCATTGGGCTTACCAAATATGTTTACAAAACCTGATTTCATTGAAATAGCTTTTAGCTGTTAGCTGCAAGCAATTAGCGGGAGAATTGAAATGGAGGTTGTCAAATTCTATAGCCGCTGAAAACCTGTGCTAAGAATAAAAAATCCTCAAACCTGTTGATCTGAGGATTTTTAGTTGCGAAGACTGGGATCGAACCAGTGTCCGCCTGCTGGCGGATATGAGCCACATTACATCGCCTTAATTAAGGACCAAATAAAGTTTCTTCCTGTTGCTGTCTTGAGTTGCTTTTCTCTTTTCATGGCGTCAGACTTAAGTTGAAACACTTCGGTATGAATCAGTTGCCAGGGCCTGAATTTAATCGTCCAGCCTTTTTTACCTAATTCATTGTGAGACAGCAACCTTTGCTCAAGATTAGATGTGAACCCAATATATATCTTATCATAGCTTTTGCTATAAAGAACATAAACAGTAAACATGTAATAAACTTAAATTAAAGAACTATTTTTTTTCACTTAATTGAAAAAAGGCTCTAACGAGCCTTAGATTTTGTTGCGAAGACTGGAATTTAACTAGTGTCCGCCTGCTGGCGGATATGAGCCTGAATCATCTTCATTTTTGTTGCGAAGACTGGGATCGAACCAGTGACCTTCGGGTTATGAGCCCGACGAGCTACCGCTGCTCTACTTCGCGGTGCAAAACTAAGGTTTTACGCCTTCGCAGCCAAATAATATAAAACATGGTAGTGTTAAGTTTGAATGGCCTATAATAATGACAGCTTTTCAAAACAATAATATCACCTATAACACTGATTATTATTTAGAAGACTGGAATTGAACCAGTGTCCGCCTGCTGGCGGATATGAACCCGCCAGCTACCCTGCACTACATCACAGTTTATAACTAAGGTTTTACGGCTGCGCTGCCAAATAATAAACAATCATTCAGTAGATTTGAATATGGATAAAAAATATTTAGTCCCCCTGACTTTAGTGCTGTGGCTGGTTTCAGCCGTGGGCTGCAAAAGCAAAATAAAACAACAGGACGATGAACTATACAGCCGCCACTTGCAAAGGCAGGTTAAATTAACCATCATCAGCACCCCGATGCCCGCTGATAAAACTGAAATGAATTTACTCATATTGAATGACGGGCAGGAGACCGGGCAGTTTAAAGTGCGGGAAATACTTGACAGCTTGTACAGCAAAAAGCTCATAAAACCTGTATTGATCGTTGCAGTACATGCCGGAGACAGAATGAAGGAATATGGTGTTTCAGGAAATCCTGATTTTTTAAAGCGGGGTGATAAGGCTGATAGCTATGATGCTTTCATCAACAATGAACTGTATCCCTTTGCAAAAAAAAATGCCACAGTACGTAAGTTTAAATCAGTTGTTATTGCAGGCTGTTCACAAGGTGGTTTATCTGCCTTTGATATTGCCTGGAACCATGCCGATAAGATAGATAAAGCAGGTGTTTTCTCGGGCTCGTTCTGGTGGCGGGATAAAGATGATAAAGCAGCTGATTATACAGATGAAAAGAATAGGATCATGCTGAGCAAAATAAGGTCATCAAAGAAAAAGCCGCAATTAAAATACTGGTTTTATGCCGGTGGAAAAGAGGAAGAAAGTGACCGGGATAAGGACGGAATTATAGATGTAGTTGATGATACCAAAGACCTGGTTGAGATCATAAAAAACAAAAACATTTGCCTGCCGGATGACATCAGTTTTGTTGAAGATGCAAGTGGGAGGCATGATTATACCACATGGAGTAAACAGTTGCCTGGCTTTTTAATCTGGGCTTTTGGCAAGTAAAAAGTTAATCCGTTTATCCGTTAAATGGTTTATTAGCAGCGTAAAAACTTAACCAACAGTAAACGGATTAACGGATTAACCAATTAACGGATTAACGTACCTAATTCTTCCTGCTTACACTGCTTGCCCCACTGCTTTTTATATCTTTAATAAGTGCATTGCCTTTGTAGTTAATATCGCTGGCGCCACTGGCAGATGCTGTAAGCTCGGTGTTTACGGTAATAAATACATCAGAAGCTCCTGAAACATTTACCTTACAAATATCTGTAACCAGGTCATAACCTTTGAGATCGCTGGCGCCGCTGCTTTCAATAACAACTGTACCTGCAGTGCCACTGATCTTTGCATCTGATGCTCCACTAAGATTTAGTTTTAAAACGTCTGCTTTAACTTTTCCGGTAAAGTCGCAGGCGCCCGACAAATGAATGGCCAATGCAGAAGCATTTAAACTACCTGTAACAATTACATCGCATGCTCCGGATGCATCCAGCTTTTTAATGTCTTTAAAAGATACGTAAGCTCTGAGTTTCCGTTCTTTTTTTCTCCAACTGCTCTCGCCTTTATAAAATATTTTCAGGATCCCGTCCTCAATTACCGTTTTAATGCCATCCTTAAACTTTTCTTCGGATGCACTTACAGCTATAGCCACATTGTCTGATTGTGATAAATACAGGTCAATTCCACCCGAAACTTTTATAGCATCAAATTGCCCGGTTAAGTTTCTTACCGATGCATTGGCATCAACTACAATATCGTTTTGTGCTTTCGAGATAAAAGCAAAACAACTTACTACAAGAACTAAAATAATTTTTTTCATTTTATATATTATTATTATGTGGACTGCCTGAATAAACCCATATTTTTTGAACCACATAGTTACATAGAAACATAGCTATTCACAGAGGTTCTATGTGATGCTCTCCATTGTGGCCTATGTTTCTATGCGGTTCGCCTTTAATGTCAACTTGATCAAACAGGTATTTACTATTATACTTTTTTAACCGACCCGCCACCGCTTGTTTTAATGTCACGGATCAATGCTGCTCCTTTGTAATGTATATCGCCGCCACTGCTGGCTTTTGCGTTCAGTTCTTTATTGATGGTAACACGAACGCCTGCACCACTGCTGGCTGATGCATCGCAGTAATCAGTAACCAGGTCATAACCTTTAAATTCGGCACCGCTGCTCACGTCCACTTTCAGTGTATCAGATTTACCTGAAATATTGATACTTGCGCCACTGCTCACATCAGCTGAAATTGTCTTCGCATTGATGGTTCCTTTAAAATCTGCGCCGCTGCTCACATCCACGATAAAATCATCTGCATTGATACTGCCATTTACTACAGCTTCAGAGCCGGCAGATACGTTCAGTCGTTGCAAGGTTTTAAAGGATACATAGGCTTTCAGTTTCCTGTTTTCCGATTTCCAGGTTACGCCTTTATTATCGTAATAAATTTTTAAAGTGCCATTCACCACTTCTGTTTTAAAACGGTCCATGTGTTTTTGATCCGAAGCACTTACAGCCAGCGACTCTTCATTTCCGTGGCTAAGGTACAGGTCAATTCCACTTGAAACAGAAATGGCTGTAAAACTTCCGTTAAGGCTGCGGGTGGTTGCATTGGCATCATTGATCACTTTGGTATCCTGCGCAAAAGCTGTTAAAGAAAGAACCGTGATGAGGGAACCTAATAATTTTTTCATCTTTTTAATTTTTGGTTTTAATGAAGACGAAATGACCAATACAAAGCGATCAGGTATCATCGCCTTGATAAGTCAATTTCATGGCTATACTTGCCAATGATACGTACAGTCAATTTGTTTTGTTACACAATCTTTAAAAAATTTCTCAAACTCCCCTACCTTTGCGCTTTAAAAGTTCTTTTAACCGTTTGAATTTCCGGGGTGCTTTATTTGTCATACTGAGCGTAGCGAAGTATCTCAAAAAAGGCTGAGATAATACCCGATAACCTGCACAGGATAATGCCTGCGAAGGGAGAAAATACAGCTCCTCCAAACCCGTTTCGGGAAGAGGAATACAAAGCGGATTTTACCTCCCCCGGATTTTCAGCTCAAATTTATAGTGATGAAGAAGTTATTATTAAGCGCCCTTTTGTGCGTCGTTGTTTCTGTTTTATTTGCACAAAAGGAAAAGAAATTCAATGATACGGCTTACCTGCAACCTTTGGAGGTGGTAGCTGTAAGGGCAGGCGAAAATGCACCCTTTGCCAAAACAGATCTTACCAAAAAAGATATCGCAAAAAATAACCTGGGACAGGATCTGCCTTTCCTGTTAAACCAAACTCCATCAGTTGTTATTAATTCTGATGCAGGCAATGGTGTTGGCTACACCGGTATACGCATACGTGGTACAGATGCTGCACGGATAAATGTTACCCTCAATGGCATACCTTATAACGATGCCGAAAGCCAGGGAACTTTTTTTGTTGACCTGCCCGATTTTGCTTCGTCGGCCAACAGCCTCCAGGTACAACGGGGCGTAGGCACGTCAACAAATGGCGCAGGCGCTTTTGGTGGCACCATCAATATTGCTACCAACGATTTGAATAAAGAGGTTTACGCGGCCACTAACAATAGTTTTGGATCCTTCAATACCTTTAAAAACAATATACAGTTTGGTACCGGTTTACTGGGTAAGCATTTTACTGTTGATGGCCGGGTAAGCCGCATCAGCAGCGATGGCTATATTGACAGGGCCAACTCAAACCTTCAATCTTTTTACCTGAGCACTGCTTTTATAAATGCAACAAATTCGCTGCGGCTGAATGTTTTTTCGGGCAAGGAAAAAACCTACCAGGCATGGAATGGCGTGGCTGAACATTTATTGAAAACAGACCGTACCAATAACCCCAGTGGTACAGCAAGGCCCGGCGACCCATACGACAATGAAACAGATAATTACACCCAAACGCATTACCAGCTTTTTTTCAATCACAGTTTTAACCTTTACTGGAAAGGAAATATAGCGGCCTTTGTTACAAGGGGAAAAGGTTACTATGAGCAATATAAAGCACAGGCCGGTTTTGCAGACTATGGTTTGCCTGATCATACCGATGGTGGCAACATTATAACCAAAACCGACCTGGTGAGAAGGCTTTGGCTGGATAATTATTTTTATGGAACCATTTATTCTTTACAATACAAAAAAAATAAAACGCAGATAATTTTTGGAGGGAGCTACAATGCTTACGATGGCAAACACTATGGTGATATTAAATGGATGGCGGAGCAGGCGGTAATACCACCCGGGCACCGATGGTATAATGTAACGGCACATAAAAAAGATTTTTCGGTTTACAATAAATGGATACAGCAATGGAGCAGCCATTGGCAGAGTTTTGTAGATGTACAGTTCAGAAATATTGATTACCGCATTAATGGTTTCAGGTACAATCCCGCTTTAAGTATTAAGCAAAACTATTCATTCCTGAATCCAAAAATTGGCTTTACGTATACAAACAAAAACTGGCAGGCTTATCTTTCTTATGCCCTTGCCGGAAAAGAGCCCAACCGGGATGACTTTGAAGCAGGTGATACACAACAACCAAAAGCAGAGCGTTTGCATGATATTGAACTAGGCGTAGAAAAAAAGGGAAAAGGTTATGCT
>JANOUJ010000530.1:0-2901 GCA_031416815.1 Chitinophagaceae bacterium | reverse complement strand
TTCAACGTGCTTTTATCTTCGCTTGGTTCTTCTCCATTTCCTCCCCCTTCGGGGGAGATAGAGGGGGCTTGGTAATAACTATCTACATTTTGTCCCAGCAAAGTCACTTCCCTGTATCCATCGTCAAACAAAGTTTTGCATTCGCTGATGATGGATGCGGCATCACGGCTTCTTTCCCGGCCACGGGTAAAAGGTACTACACAAAACGAACACATATTGTTGCAGCCACGCATGATGCTTACAAATGCGTTAACGCCATTGCTGTTGAGTCGGATGGGTGCAATGTCGGCATAGGTTTCATCACGGCTCAAAAGAACATTCACGGCTTTTTGACCGGTCTCGGCTTCTTCAATAAGTCCGGGTAAACTGCGGTAGGCATCGGGCCCTACTACCATATCAACTAATTTTTCTTCTTCCAGAAATTGTGCTTTAAGCCGCTCGGCCATGCAGCCCAGCACACCAACCAGCATGCCTGGTTTTTGTTTTTTTATTTGCCTGAATTCTGTCAGGCGTTTTCTTACGGTTGTTTCGGCTTTTTCACGAATGGAGCATGTATTGATAAAAATGAGGTCGGCCTGCTTGTAATCGTTGGTTGCACCAAAACCATTCTCAATTAAAATGGAAGCGACCACTTCGCTGTCGGCAAAATTCATGGCACAGCCGTAGCTTTCTATATAAAAATACTTTTTATACGGATTGCTGTCCTTTGCAAAGGGGGCAAATGCTTCTCCCTGCCTTGCTTCATCATGTGTTTTAATAGCTATATCCAACATGAACCTGCATTTTTTTAGAGGAGCAAAGATAGTTAAAGGGCTTCAAATGGTGACAGTATGGCAGAAGATTTTATACTCCAATTAAACCGCTATAATGAATTCAGCCGTTGTGTGTTTAATAGACTAATTTTACACGCCTGCCTTCTTTCTTTCCGCCTTCGGTGTTCCAGGAAATCTAAAGAATTAAAACCTGGTGCTTACATCATGACCAATAACCTGTACATTGTTCGCCACGGAAAAATGTTGATCGAAGACCGGAACAAACCCAATTACCTGCATCTGTCGCCCGACGGGCTTGAATTTGCCACTTTTTTGGATAATTATTTTAAGGACATATATTTTGACCACATTCTGTATCAATCCATTGATGTAAAAACGTCGGATCCTTATAACCGGTGCCGCAGTACCATCCGGGGCACAAAAGGCGTTAAAACGGAATTTGATAAAACGCAGTTAAGCAAAATGTTTAATGATATTAATAAAGTGGAGAATGGTCGCCAGAATGTATTGCTTTGTTATCGCACTGAAGCTTTTAATGTGATCAGCAATATTTTGGGTACCAATGACGATGAATTTTTTAACAAGGATTACAACCGCATCTTTCATTTTAATTTCGGCAATAACAATTACAGTTTTGCGAAGAAGGTGAATACTGAAGAGAAGTGATGGGAAAGGTTGGCAACCGGGCATTGGGACGTGCAAAAACAAGCTTTAACAGCAAATAACGGCATCGTGGCACTATATGTGCAGTTTACACCTCAATTGTAAAATAGAATTTTTAACACCGCATAAGCCGGAATTTGCCTGAAATTCTTTTTGTAAAATTTCTCCTTGATCTGTACAAATGCCCGTTGATCCTATTGTTTAACTTAAAAAAAAATTATGAAAAAAATTATCCATTTATTGTGTTTAATGTTTCTGTTATTGCCCTCCATGTCTGTGTTAGCTCAAAAATATAAGAAAGTGGAAGACACGATCAAATTGAATAAGGAATATGTAAATCTGCAAAATGATTTGGCTGATTTGAACGCCAAACTAACCATCGCACAAAATGACCTGCCGGGCTACCAATCGAAAGTGAGGGGCGCCAATAATGACGCTGCTGATGCAGCTTCTGCCAGCAGCAACCAGGCCTCTAAAGCCACCAATGGAAAAGTGAGCGATGCCAAAACTGCAAAAAAAAGAGCTAATAAAGCATACAACGAAGCTAAAGACCTGGAATCGGTAAAAAAGAAACTGAGCAACCAGGAAGATAAAATAACCCGTTACCAGTTAGATATAAGAAAGAAGCAGCAACGGCTTGCAGACCTGGATCTAATGCGTTTGGCCATTTTTACAAAAGTATCTGCGGATTCTGTTTTACAGATAAGGCAGTAATAATTGTAACTAAATACATCATTTAAATTTCAACAATAACTGGGGGACATTTCTTCATACATGTCTTCAATGCGAGCATTTTGAAATGTATTCATCTTGCCCCATTAGCCTTTATTTTGATGAATTTCTGCATTGATCCGGTTATTAAATTGTTCTCTTGTTAATGAGTAGAAAATGGACTTCATTTGCTGTAATTTTTTAGATTAAAATAATTGGCTCAAGGGTGAAAAACTTCCCAGCTATTGTTGTTTGGCCCCCCTTGCAGTAAACTCCTGTAAGCTGCAGCATATTTAAGCCACAAGTGTGGATTTTGAAAATCGTCTACCCGGTGGCAATGATGAAAGAAATGTAAAATTATTGAAAAGTTTGATAGGACGAGTCAAGCCCCAAACCAAAGCTGATAGTGAGTTGACCCGTCCTGAAAAAAGCGACTGTGTTAGTTGTAGCCGAAGTAACAACGTCAAGCCCACACTTGCGGCAATGCAATGGTAGCGGTTCGTGTTTTTGTCTCACCCTGAGGTCGTTGCAAATAAGTTTTGAATAATTTCTCCAACGGCATTTTTTGTTCTTGGCACTTTGTCCTTTTCCAAGTATGCTGTTATTCTATTTGCGATAACCGCTGGTGTTCCAGAATTTATAAGACTTGGAGGATGCGTCCTAAACCAAGGTGCTTGATGCTGTCGACTACCGATAGTCGTACAAATAACTAGTGTATCAAGTGCGATAAGGCTAAGAGGTCTGCCAATTGTCA
>JANOUJ010000529.1:0-6531 GCA_031416815.1 Chitinophagaceae bacterium | reverse complement strand
GGTTAAGTGTATAATCAATGTAACTTAACCCTCTCCCAATTACAAATACATACTTGGGGGCAGGATTAAATTGCTGGTTGGCATACTGAATAAAATCACGTATTGCTGATGGATGTTTTTTAATGCCGAATCCGAACTGATCATTCAATTCATCAACGTTGTAAGTTTTTGCATTGTGGCTTCCGCCGGAAATTGAACTGCGGTATTGGCGATATAACTCTACGTTGTTTACACCAGAACCATTATTATACAAAACCGGGTTGCTTATAATTAAATAATTACCCTGGTTGGCAGCGTTGGTATAATTAACAAAGGTTTTTGCGGTTACGGATGATATGGTCTGAAGATTGGATACATCGCCACTAATAAGGTTAAACTTCCGCAAAGTATCGGTAGAAGGTGCTAACACAAATCTTACCTGTCCGGCTGTGCTGATATCTCCAATTATTCTTCTTCCGGCATTGTAATCGTATAAAATAGGCGCAACGCCATTGGTATTAAAATTAGTTATTACCAGGTAATTGCCTGCTGCGTTATCCTTTAATTCAAAATAAAAGTTCTTTTGATTATTGAAATTAAAAGTTGCAGGGTATGTTACCGAGAAACAACTCACCACTATGCGGTCTGTTGCAAGTGGCGAATTACCATTTATACTTACTCCAATAAAACTTGGGCTGTTTAATACGGATAGCGGCAGATTCCGGATGGTGTCCTTAACGTAATTAAAATAAGGCATTGGCTTTTGCGAAACTGTAGTGCCCTGTACCCTGGAAACGAGTTCCCTCGGATTTAATGCATTACCCGCCGCGGTAACAGTAAACATTACATTATTCTGCGGTCCGGCAGTATATTTATTAATATTATCCAACACTTTTACCAATCCGCAGCAGGGACTGATGTTATCACTGGTCCAGCTTTCACCAATATCATAAGATGAAGAATATACATATTCGCCAATAACAGCTGCATACCCTTTGTTGATCTGGTTTCTGTAGTGCTGCTCTATGCGGCGCATAAAATATGGCTCAGCGGGCAATACATTACCTGCGGTAGGATTTGCAGTAGCAAGGTACCGAAGGTTTGCCCCAGCCGAATTAACGGTGAGGAAGTAAGTAGCAGTATCTGTTTCCAGGCTGAATTTATCGCACATTTGATGTTCAGCAGTGCGATAGAGGCCTTTATCAGGCTTGCCGTCATTCATTTCGCCCCAAAACTCTAAAAAATCGCCACTACCTAAAACACCTGTTGGTATAGATGTAAATATCCTTACTTGCTTTCCGTTGCGCCACAATTGAAAGTTTTGTGCAGGCACTGATCCTAAACCGGCAGCAGCCAATACAGGTTGGTATATACGGGTTAAGGTATCTTTGGCCAGCTTAAACTTGAAGTAGGTTTTATTGTAATCGATCCAACTATTGTTTAACTGGGCATTACTGTTAAAAGCCAGCAATAGAATTATGGACGCTAATAGAATTTTTTTCATACTGGTTGTAAATTATTTTTATTCAACTTCTTTTCTTCCTGCAATATTAAAACGCAATGAAAATATATGGGTGTATAATGGATTCGACTGATTGGCAAGGTTTGTAAATGCATAATCAATCATAATGTTTCTGATTTTAAAACCGGCGCCTGCACTTGGCTGGTAGATCCAAACCTTTTTTTGATTGGTTGTATCTCCATCCTGGGTCCCTCTTTGAAAATTGGTAATACCGGCCCTTATAAAAAACACATCACTTATGGATGCTTCCAAACCAATATGCGGATCAATACTTATTGTATTACCGCTGTAAACCGTATTTCTTTTGCCGTCAAAAGTTACATCCACATTGGCTTCAGCCGTAAGGCTTAATGATTTGCCCAATTTAAAATCGTAACCGCCGCCAATAATTAAACGGGGTGCTGTAAGCTCGGTGGACTTTACAGGAATATCATTTTTAGTAAGGTATAAAATCTCCTTTTCTTTTTCTGTAAAAGTAAATGACCAGGCGTTGAATGTTGTTGTAAGATCCCTGGCTACAATTCCTGCATGCCATTTTTCGCCATGCATCTGCAGGCCTGCATCCACACCAAAGCCCCAGGCCGATGCAAATTTGCCAACCTTACGGTAGATGACTTTTGCATTCAATCCGAAACTTATCTGCCTTTTTTCTGTTTCTTTAATTTTTTGTGCAAATGACAGCAGGAAAGCATAATCTGCAGTTGAAAAACTCTGGATATTATCATAATTAACCCTCCCATCAGGCTCCACTAAAAATAAGGTATTCGGAATGTCATCTACGGCAAACCTTAAAATAGAAATACCAAGGGCTCTTTTATTATCCTGTATCGGTTTGGCAGCCGATATGTAATCATATTTGGCAATGCCGCCAAAATAATCAGCATGCATGAGGCCGATATTAGCGTTCTCTTTAATGCCTGTTAATCCTGCCGGGTTCCAATACCCTGCTGTAGCATCTTTTGCCGAAGCAACCTGGGCACCACCCATTGCAAGGCCCCGTGCGCCTGCTCCAATGTTTAAAAACTCGTTCGAATATTTTCGGAGTTGTGCAAACAATGACAGGGGAAAGAGCAACAGAATTAGAATGTATATTTTTATGTAAAATCTCATAATAACATTAGGTTGGTTATTGAATTTTTTAGGTAGATAATACCATAACGTAAATATACTTGGTAAATTGTGTGTATATATTAATATAAAATTAAGCTTATTCGTACGAAACGGGCTACGCATTTTACAAATTTTTTATGCATACGCCGATTTATTTTACGCACAGTTTACAGACACTCATTCTACTAAATAAGATGCCTGAGCAAGTAAGTTAAAAGTTGGTTAACAGGTTTTACGCAATGCTTTCCTTTTTTGGGCTAAACCACCTTTAAGAAGGGCAAAACTTATGATTTATCAATATTTATAAGCACTTTTGCCAAATTACAATTTTAAAAAAAGCACATTAATCTTTAGAACGAAATGAAGCCTTTAATAGAAGAATTACAATGGAGAGGATTGATCCAGGACATAATGCCTGGCACTAAGGAACAATTGGAAAAGGAAATGACCACTGCATACATTGGTTTTGATCCGACAGCCGACAGCTTGCATATTGGCAGCCTGGTGCAGATCATTTTGTTGATTCATTTGCAAAATGCGGGGCATAAGCCAATTGCACTTGTAGGTGGTGCAACCGGTCTTATTGGCGACCCTTCTGGTAAAAAAGAAGAAAGAAAATTATTAACTGAAGAAGAAGTATATTACAATGTTGATTGCATTGGCAGCCAATTAAACCGGTTTCTTAATTTTAAATCTGGTGATAATGCTGCAGTGTTAGTGAACAATGCAGATTGGTTTAAAGGCATTACCACGATTCAGTTTTTACGCGATGCAGGAAAATACCTTACCGTAAGTTATCTTTTAAGCAAAGGCTTTATTAAAGACAGGATGGCCCAGGAGCAGGAAATTTCATTCACAGAATTTAATTACATTCTCATGCAGGCCTATGATTTTATGTGGCTTTATGAAAATCATAATTGTAAAATACAAATGGGCGGCTCAGATCAATGGGGAAATATCACAGCCGGTACCGAGTTGATACGAAAGAAGCTAAGAGGCGAAAGTTTTGGATTTACCTGCCCGCTAATTACAAAGGCCGATGGCGGTAAATTTGGTAAAACCGAAACTGGTAACGTATGGATTGATCCAAAAAGAACAACCCCGTACCAATTTTATCAATTCTGGCTGAATGCTACTGATGCAGATGCAGAGAAGTGGATAAAAATATTTACTTTTTTAAATCAGCAGGAGATCACCTCTATTACCGATGAACATAAAATGGATGCAGGCAAAAGATTATTACAAAAAAGACTGGCTGAAAAGGTGACTGAATTTGTACATGGAGCACCCGCATTGGCTGAAGCCTTGGCAACCACTGAAAAATTATTTACAAATCAAACATCTAAAGCAGATAGTTTAAGCGTGGAGGATCTGGAAGGCATGGAAGGAGTGGTGAAGATAGATTTTGACCGGAAAAAAATTGATACAGGTATTGACATAGTTTCATTTTTGGCCGAAACAAATATCTTTCCCAGCAAAGGTGAAGCAAAAAAAATGATACTGGGAGGTGGTGTAAGTATCAACCGTAAAAAAGTAGAAAATACTGAGTTGAAGGTTGATAGTTCTTTATTACTTCACAACAAATATATCCTCATACAAAAAGGAAAGAAGAATTATTTTCTCATCAGTGTTCTTTAAAAATATGTACAAACTAAAAAAGCATCCCAAATATTAATGGGATGCTTTTTTAGTTAATTCAAATACTTATTGCTTTTTAGGCTCAACTGGTTTACCCGAAAGATATTTATCAAAGAAAACATCCATCGCTTTGTAAAACTCAAGACGGTTGTTTTCGTTGGCAAAGCCATGTCCTTCATCATTCTTTACCATATAATCAACTGCTACGCCCCTTTTCTTTAAAGCCTCCACCATCTGATCGCTTTCCGCTTTGTTAACCCGGGGATCATTTGCACCTTGTGCAACAAATAAGGGTGTTTTAATTTTTCCTGCATGTAAAGCCGGAGAAACTTCGGCCAGTAATGCACTGTCTTTTACAGGATCTCCCACCATTTCATAAAACATGGCTTTATACGGCTCCCAGTATGGCGGAATTGTTTTCATAAAGGTGAACATGTTTGATACACCAACATAATCTACAGCACATGCATACAAGTCTGGTGTGTACGTAACGCCTGCCAGTGTAGCATAGCCGCCATAGCTGCCCCCGTATATTGCCACCCGTTTTGGATCGGCAATTCCTTCCTTTATTAACCACTGCACGCCGTCAGTGATATCATCTTGCATGGTTTTACCCCATTGCTTCTGGCTCTTAAGCCAAAAGTCTTTTCCATAACCGGTGGACCCACGAAAATTCATTTGCAATACAGCATAACCACGGTTGGCAAACATTTGTGCTTCGTTATTATATCCCCAGTCATCCCTGGCCCAGGGGCCACCATGGGGATTAATTACAACCGGCAAATTTTTAGCTTCGTATCCTTTAGGTAAAGTGAGATACCCGTGAATTGTCAATCCATCTCTTGATTTATATTCAACCGGTTTCATGGTTGCCATATTTTCTTCTTTCAGCCAGGGAAAAGCATCGGCAAGAAATTTAGTCTCTCCGGTTTTCTTATCATAGAAAAAATATTTGGCGGCCAGTTTATCATTACCGGTCCAAACCACAAATTTGTCTTCTGCAACGTTATTTCCGTAAATGCCGATCTCGTACCCTTTAAATTTATCCTGCATCTTTTTATACTCCGCTTCGGTTTCAGCATCTAAAAAGTGATTTTCTCTTTTCCAGGAGGTAAACGTAGCGTGTGTTAGTACTTTACGTTTTTCCGAATAGCTGAGCCCATCAACGTCATACCCAGCGTTGCCATAAATTTCTTTTACTTCTTTTCTGGCAGCAAGATCATATTCTACGATCGTAGATTTATCTCGGCCGATATTGCTTGACACGTAAATATTTTTATTATCAAACGTGAAGAACTGGATATTAAATTGATCTTTATAGGTGGTAGTAAGAAATGAATCGAATGCAGCAGCTTCGGTTGCACGATGGAAATAGGTTGTATTTACGCCGTCGGTTTTTGTTGCTACCCTAATGATACCTGTATGGTCTGTAAACCAACCATCGTAGTTCTTATCATTCTGAAATAAAACTTTTAACTCCCCGGTTTCAATATTGATGCTGTAGGGATCAAAATAACGGGCATCACGCTTGTTTAATAAGATCATTACTTCTTTTTCTTTACCTGCTATATCACGCCAGTCGTCCTGTATCTCTGTACGCACTTTTGGAAAAGGTGTTAGTGCTTTGAGATCCTTGCCATCGCTGCCCACTGAAAACATTTGGAAATTTTCATCACCTCCAACATCCTGCAGGTAAATAATACGGTTGCCTTTCCATTGATAGCGGTAAATATTACGAACCGTATCATTGGTTACGGGAACTGCTGTACTATCTGAAATTTTTCTTACAAATACATTGGTATGCCCATTATGTGGACTCAAATAAGAAATGTATTCACCATCGGGCGAAATACGCCAACTGAATTTTTCAGGATTTTTGAAAAAGTCTTCCACAGCAATTTTGGGAGCTTTTTCTTCGGGCTTGGTGCCACATGCCGCAAAAAGCAAGATTAATAATGCCAGCAACACAAACAATTGTCTCTGCCTTAATTTCATCATCATGATTAGTTAATTTAAAAAATTAAAAAAGAATAAATAGAGGATTGGATAAAAAGTTGCAGCAGTCATGGGGAAAGAAGCATCAAGATAGCATCTTTTCTTTCATAACAAAAATAACCGGTTACAGGTATGTATAATTTTTTGTTAAACGAGCCTGCGAAGTTTTCCGATGCAGGATACGGCAGTGAAGAAAACTATCCATATTTAGAAGCCAAACATATTACAGCTTATGTAAAACACAATCAGTTCGACAGAGAGCAAAACCAAACTATCCAAAGCAAAAA
>JANOUJ010000528.1:0-16699 GCA_031416815.1 Chitinophagaceae bacterium | reverse complement strand
GATTGATAAATTACGAATAGTAACAATAGCATCAACAGCATTTATGACGATGCCGTTGGTGAGCGTACTCAGGATAGATGCCTGGGTGCCTTTACCATCAATGGTCATGGATTTGGTAATGGTAACAGCGCCGTACCCCCCCGGATCAAGTACACTGATCTCTCCGCCGGTGGCGGTTTTGCTGATGGCGCCTGCAAATGTTTTGCACGGAGCCGTGCGGCTACAGGGATTCACATCATCACCAACACCCGATACCCAGGTACGGGTTGCCTGCGAAAAAGTTATGCCGGAAATAAGCAAACATGCGATTAGTATGATTGTCCGGTGTAGAGAATAGTTGTTCATGTTGTTTATTTTTTAATAAATGTAAGCATTCATCTTTCCTGATGCAATAGCCTGCAGCAGAGATTCACTTTCGGTCATTAAAATAATGATCAATACTATTTAGGTTACAGCCGTTTTGTTCAGCCATGTATAATAAATTCCCCGTTCGCTAAAAACCAGACGGAAGTTTTTCGGGGTTGTTGTATATTTTTTATCTCTTTTATAAAATGCTCAAACAAATCTTTGCTTTTTACATAGTTTTCAAAATATTGTAGTGTTGGAACGGAATTTGAACCCATGCTGTAAAACTTATTATTATGAACAGTATTAATGAAAATCAACCCGAAGAAAATCAAAAAGACGTGATGGGTGAAGAGGCGGTTGCTAAAATAAAGCAACTGGCAGAAAAAGCACACACCTGTTTCTTTTGTACCAATATTAAAACCGGACAGCCGCTTTCTACACGGCCAATGGCCATTCAAAAAGTGGATGATGAAGGAAGAATGCTGTTTTTAAGTGCAGCAGACAGCAAGCACAATGCAGAGATACAGGATGACCCGATGGTGCAGCTTTTCTTCCAGGGTTCTTCTTACGATTCTTTCTTAACCATATATGGTGAAGCTACATTGAGTGCAGATAAAGCGATCATAAAAGAATTGTGGAGCCCTATGATTAAAACATGGTTCACAGAAGGGGTTGATGATCCACGTATAACAGTAATTACAGTTACTCCAGGTGAAGGATATTACTGGGATACTAAACATGGCAAGCTGTTATCCTTTGTTAAACAATTGATTGGTGCTGCTACAGGCACTACTTTAGATGACTCAATAGAAGGCACGATTAATATTTAGATCTTAAATATAGAGTGTAGTTGATAGTAATGTAACTGCACTCATTATTATGTAGTGCATCAGTTTAAAAAACTGTCAGGTTGATCCCGATAACTATCGGGAGAAACCGAGACTATATTAAACTAACCCGTCTTCGACAAGCCTGTCTGCCGACAAAGGCAGGCTCAGACTGACAGTAAAATTGTTAACGGGGATTCCAAACTAATCCTACCTATTGTTATATTATTTCTTACAGTTTACCCCCTCTTCATAACTCAATAATTCCTCTTCTTCCTTTTTTGATATGGCAATTCGGCTGCTGCTTTCGGCAACAACCTGCGCCATTACCTGCGCCTTTATTTTTTTATTGGCTATAACAAAACGGCTGCTCACATCGCCTGTACCATCCTGGTTCATGTTGAACATTTTATAAGGTTTGATGCAGGCAAACTCAAAAGCTGAGAATGCTATAGTCTTGATCGTTTTATTGGCTTCGGTTTTAAACTGTATCTTTTTATTGGTAATATCGTACACAATACTCCACTTGGTAAAACTGCCCTGGCTCACCTTATCCAGAATAGAAAAAGCAAAATCAGAAACCGGCATCATACTATCCATTTCATTGAATTTTTTTACCATGCTGCAGGCTTTCACAAAACGGTCGAGCGAATTATTTTCCAATGATACACCGGCCTTGCCTACCAGTGGCTTAGCGGTTGCAACCGAAGAAACATAAGTATCATTGGTAAGCACAGGAAATGGCAGGTCTTTATCCCGGTGAACCACCATTACTCCTTCCAAAAACTCGATGCTGGCCACATTGCCCCCGGCATCGGCCACCAGGTAATGCAGCGGCGGAGATTTGCGGGTGATGCGTAATTTGGAATCTGAAGCAATCACTTCGTCAATGGTTGCTGCATTGTCGAGCTGGTATTGTATCCATTGCAACACTCCAACAGAGGGCCGTGTGTCGCCGCCCGGATACACTGTTCCATCGAGCCACATCATTTCAACCACCAGTCCCCTTTCATTCATGCCACCGGTAGGAAATTCTTTACCGTACTGGTTAAAAGTAATGCTGCCATATTTTGATACCCAGCTTATGCTTTCGTTGTGGGCCGAATTAACAGCCGTTTTAAACAGGCCACGCTGGTTTGTATTAACAATGCCTGCACCAGTTACCCAGTCGTAGTTTCTGCCAAAAACGATGTGCCCGTTCTTATTGATGCAGAAAGTTGTACAGGCAAAAATTTCTTTTAAGGGAAGGCAGAATAAACAGAGGACAAAGATCTTTTTCATAAAAAACATTTCTACAAGCTAATTATTTCTGTTTAATTGAAAACAAGGAAATGATAAATGGGATTAAACACCGTACGCAAAAATGTAATTAATATGTGAATCATATAACGCTTCTTTCAAATCATGTAACCTTTTAGGGAATCAATGGATGCATATTTGCCTAATACAACAGATATGAAAAACACAATTATTTTTTTAGCTTTTAGCCTGGTTGCTTTATTTGCCTGTAACGAACAGAATAAAAAGAATGTTACCGTAAAAAAGGTAAAACAGCAGCCCCAGCGGCAACAACCCAAAACGGTTACCTATCAATTAGCCAATACAAAACAATGGTTACTTACCAATAAAGATAGTGCCGGGTTAGATATAGTACTTGCGGTTAACAGAACCGATACAGCCGGTTTTAAACGGATGGATTCTGTTATCATACCCTCAGATAAGAGCGGCGATATTGCCTACTATCTTCCCTTCCCTTTACAAGTACCCTATCTGGAGGCTGTTGATAAGATCATATTTTTCAGTTATCCAACCCAAACATTTGGCGCATATGAGAACGGCATTTTAATGTATACCGGTCCAACCAATATGGGCCGTAAACTAGACCAAACGCCAACCGGACTTTTTTTTACTAACTGGAAAGCTGAACAAACAACCAGCACTTTTAACGATGAGTGGGACCTTCGCTGGAACTTTAATATAGAAAATAAACTGGGTGTGGGTTGGCATCAGTATAGTTTGCCCGGATTTCCTGAATCACATTCCTGCCTGCGGCTGCAGGAAAAAGATGCCCGGTATTTATATGAATGGGCAGATCAATGGGTGCTGGAAGGCAAAGAAACTGTAGTTGCAAACGGCACACCGGTAATTGTTTTTGGCAGTTATAATTTTAATGCACCCAAACCCTGGTTTCAGTTAATTACCAATGCCCATGCGCTTGATATTACCGAGGCTGAAATTCAGCAACAAACAATGCCTTACTTAAATAAAATTCTTACAGAGCAAACAAAAAGAGAAACGGTGGGACCAGGTAAAGAATAGGCTCTTGATTTGGTGGTATCTTTTAATCAGCTGGCATCGCTCTATTTAAAACTACAATAGTTATTTGTGCGAAGCCCCGGGCAATTCGTCACTTACCTTAGTAGCATTTAGATCCGGCGGAATTACTTTTTCATTATACCTTTCAATTCTCCTCAGTAACCACAACAGTATGATCAGTGCCATGAAGCCAAAGCAAAAACCCGCTAATACATCGCTTGCATAATGTACCCGCAGGTAAACCCTGCTAAAGCCTATAAGCAATATACACAGGCCCAGCACAAAATAGAGCAGGCCCTTCAGCCATTTATTTTTCACTTCCAGGTAAACAATATAAATGAGCATGCCATAAAAGATAAAGCTCATAAACGCATGCCCGCTGGGGAAACTCAAACCGGGAACCTGTTTTAGCAGCGGGATAAGCGGACGGGGCCGGTTAAAGAAAAATTTCAAGCCCGACATCATCAGTAAGGTACTCAATGAAATGGTTAACAGTTTAACCAGGTACCATTTGTTTTTTTCTACAAAGTAAAATATTACCAATAAAATGAGCCAGGCCGGAACCAGGAATAAGTGCGAACCCAGGTAGCTGACACCCTGCATGATGGCTGTATTGGTAGCTGTTACATGGTGCGACAGGTATTGGAATATGCTTTCATCAACAACTGAATTTTTATTATAAAAGATCTGGCGGATCACTATAATTACCACACCTAGCGAAACAGCGAATGCAATAAAGACCAGCATCAGTTCAAGTGAAACCAACGCAATCACCTCCCAAAGTTTCTTCACATGGTATTTTATCCTTCGTATCATAAATTGACGTGACCTTATTGCAGTTAAATCTTCAGCGAAAATAATTCAATACCAGTTGCCTTTCCTTTCAGGTCAACAATACCGAGGCTTTCGCCTTGCCACTCTCTAAGGTCGGTATTTTCCATAAAATCTTTCGACATGATGAATTTCTGGTTAAGTTCATTGCAGGCATTGCGAATTCTTGCAGTGGTATTCATGGTATCGCCACTCATGGCCAGGTCTTTTTTTATCACGCCTATCTCTCCCACTGTTACGTCGCCCATGTGAATACCAACCCGGAATTCGGGCATGATATCATATTGCCTTCGAAAATGATCACCATGTTTTTGCAGGTTTTTGCGGGCCTCAATAATCGATGCCATACATTTTTTTATATTTTTCTTGTCATACAGCCAGGATACCACCACCTCATCTCCAACATATTGATAGATCCTGCCATCATGTTCTATCATGGCTACGGAAACATGAAAAATAAAATCACGAATGAATTTAAAATTTTCCACATGGCCCAATTTTTCTGCAATCGGTGTAGAATCTTTAAGATCCATAAACATGATGATACGTTTCTCAATTTTAGGTTGCATGTACTTACCCGTAATGATATCGAGAAATACACCTGGCGAATATTTTTGATTGATCTCGATATATAACTGGGTTATGATAAAGAGTATCATCCAATATATTATTTTTTGCAGCAGCACTTTAAGCAATAACATATCATTTATGGATTTTTCCACTGACTCCCCTATTCCTTGTCCGCTAACAACCACATGGTCAACAAAATGAACCAGAAAATTAATAGTGAAAGCCGCAAAAAGCAAGATGATACTCTTAAAAATAAAATTGATAAAAGGAGGTTGCTTGCAAAACACATTCCTGAGGGTAAACACAAACAAATAACCCATTGCACAGCTCATAAAAAAAACAGCTACTTCTCTTAAAACGGTTGACTTAAAAGGACTCCCGGATATGGCATCCTTATACAACAGAACAGCAACAAGGTCAATAAGTGTCCAGAAAACAGCAATGTACAGGATGATACGAAGGCGGTATTTACCTACGCCCGAAAAAATTGAGTAAGTTGATCGTGATGATTTCATTTTTTGTCTTTCAGGTACTCATAAATGCTTCGCTGTGCATTTATGCTATTGCTATTTGGTGCCGCTACCGGTTCATACGAATTGCCGTGTAAAAGTTGAACTGCCTTGTTGTTATCGGCCCATTGCATCTCAAAATAATCCACCAATTCCTGCCGGCAGGTGATGTCTTTTACCGGGAAACAAACTTCTATCCGGTGATACAGATTCCTAGTCATCAGATCGGCTGAACCAATAAACACATGCACATCATCACCCGTTCCAAAAACAAATAAACGGGTATGTTCAAGAAAGCGGTCAACTATCCGGCGTACAGTTATATGTTCATTTGTTCCTTCAGTATCCGGAACGATGCAACAGACACTTCTCACCATAAGTTCCACCTGAACTCCGGCCCTGGCTGCCTTGTATAATAAATTGATCATACCAGGTTCCTCCAGGTTATTCACTTTTATCCGGATGCTAGCCGGAGCTCCCTGTTTTGCTTTTTTTATTTCTATACCAATTCGTCTTTCAAACTCTTCAACCATATTGAATTGAGATACCAGTAATTCATTGAATTTAATTTTTGCTTCACCAATTTGATTACGCCCTTTTTCGAGGAAACCAAACAACAACTGCAATTCATTAATGATCGGCATATTGGAAGTAAGCAGTACGTGATCTGTATAAAACCTGGCGGTTACTTCATTGAAGTTCCCGGTGCTCAGTATGGCATACGATAATTCATGCCCGTCGGTTCTTTTCTTAACCACCGCAATTTTAGAATGCACTTTGATCTGGGGAAGACTATACTGCAGATTGATGCCTGCTTCTTTCATGATCCTGCTCCATTTAATATTGTTCGCTTCATCAAACCTGGCTTTCAATTCGATAAAGACAACAACATTTTTACCATTCTTTGCGGCGCTTATCAATGCATTAACAATATGCGATTCGGATGCAAGCCTGTATAGCGTTATATATATGTCCGTAACCTCTGCATCAACAGCGGCCTGGTTAAAAAAAGACAGAACAGGGTTATAGGATTGGTAGGGCA
Organism: Chitinophagaceae bacterium; assembly: GCA_031416815.1. Classification (GTDB taxonomy): domain Bacteria; phylum Bacteroidota; class Bacteroidia; order Chitinophagales; family Chitinophagaceae; genus Ferruginibacter. The sequence continues at coordinate 10,256 of JANOUJ010000528.1, read as the reverse complement.
GATGCAATAAAATATCCTGTTGCTCCAGCATATTAAAAATATCGCCGCTATCCATTATTTGCCTTGACGAAAGTGGCGAAAAGCTGTCGTTCTGCAAATTTTTATCGGATACCGGAAAAGCAGCAAGATCGCTCAGATGGTGATACCTGCCACCCGCAAACATATCTTCAAACTGCAAAGAAAATGCAGCAGCTAAAAATAACTGAATATTACGGGGCATCGTATTTTCGAACAAAAAACGTGACGGCAGGCCTATCTCTCTTTTCTTTAACTGCTTTTCAATTTTACTTAAAAGGTCGCCGCTGTATTCATCCAGCAGGTTAAGTTCAGCATCCCTGTTAAACTTAATGCTGTACACACCCAGTATCTCCAGTTTGGGAAAAATAAACTGCAGGTTCTCCCTGATAATATCATCAAGGAAAATCACATATTCATCTCCGTTCAACGGAGATAACTTAAAAAACCTATTGAGCTTACCGGAAGGAATATTAACGATGGCCTGTTTTAAAATTCCCTGGTTTACATCTTTTAAGGTAACTACAAAATAGAGTTGATTGTTTTGCGGCATAAAAGCCTGCCCGGCTGTTCCATCTAAAAAAATGGGCTGAATAAAGGAAAGGACATAGGTTAGAAATATCTCTTTGATCTCACGTTTATGTTCGGGCTCAATGGCGCTATTGTAATAAAAAACAATTTTGTTTTGCTTCAATCCAGGAATTATTTCCTGTGTAAGTGTGTTACCAAAAAAATCAAGCTGGCGGTTAACTTCCTCCTGTATCTTTTCGCCGATATTTTCAGCCATCTCAATGCCGGCTTTTTTCTTTGTCTTGTCATGTAACCGGCTCAATGCAATAACTTCAGGATATCTTACCCGGAAGAATTCATCCAGGTTGGAGGAAAAGATCGAAAGGAATTTCATTCTTTCAAAGAGGGGAACATTTTTGTCTGAAGCTTCCTGTAATACCCTGAAATTAAATCCTAACCAACTAAGGTCTCTGTTGTACAACATAAAATAAATATTAGAAAGGAGAACCTGTTGCCGGAGTTACTGTTCCCGTATTCAACGGGGTTTGAAAAAAGAAAACTGCAACAGCAAAAGCCAGTACCGAAACTATTATTCCGATCATAAAAATATTATACGCCAGCCTCACCAGTTTATATTTTCGGCCCAACACGGTACCCAACGTGTATATATCTTTTATGAGGGAGCCATACAGGTAATCAGTATCGCTCATCATTTTGCGCATGGCATCATCATATTCCTCGTAACTGGCTTTGTGAAAATTGCCAAAAAATAAAAGATTGGTTTTTTTATCAAGAATGTCCTGGCTGGTGAAAGTGCCCTCGCTTACCTTAGGCCTTGTGGCAATAATTGAAACAACTATTGTTGCTAATGATACTACTAAAAACAGAATAGTGGGAATGGTTAAGTAAGGCGCTTCTTCCAGTTTACGTAACATTACACCTAAAATAACTGATATGATGATGGCATTTACTGATATTAAAATGTTAGCCTTGCTGTCTGCCATATCGCTGAGGTGAAAATGATTCTGGGAAGTAAGCCTAAGCATGGTCTGAATACCTTTAGACATTAGACCCCCTTTATCTTTTTGCAAATCAGAAAGGCTTATATTTTCTTCTGCCTTATTACTTTCTTCTGATATCTTTTTGAGTCTTTTCATATTTTTTTGTTTTCCTTTTTCCAATAGATCAATACAATATTTTGTATAAAACTGGTGGGCATTTAATAATTCTGTTGTTTTAGCCACCCATTCCTTCTCATTCAGTTCTGTCCCTTTCAAGGTGTACTCTTCCCTTACTTTTTTGTCAACATCTTTAAATTCTTTGGTACCGAGGTGGTAAGTATCCGCATCACAAATAATTTCTTTAAGTAAGTTGTCGTGCTGCCGGGGAGATCTTGTAGCCATTATACAGGCTTCTGTTGTTGCTGTTAATTTCTCATCCACCGCATGTGCTTTCATAAAATCCTGCATCAGCTCAACACTTTTTTCTTCATGATGCTCAGGATCGGTAAACAGGTAGCCGGTATCATGAAACCAGGCAGCAATGTAAACCGCCAGCATATCATTTTCGCTCAGGTAATAGTGGCCGGCAATTTCCTTGGTTCTTTCAACAACCTGTATGGTATGTTTCAGGTTATGAAATACCAGTTCTGGATTTTCATTATCATTGAACAGGTCCGTAACGTACTGTTCTGTTTTTTTATACAGATTATCTGTGTACATATTTTAATTTTTAAAAAAGCAGTTTAAACTTTGTACCTATTGTAATGTTAAACAACCGATCCTCCGGTGAAAAACCTGCAGTAGCCGAAACCATAATGAGGCTGTAAGGAACATAATACAAGCCTCCTCCATAACCATTGTGCCATTTTTTTGAATGCTGTCCCTTTTGCCAAACCTTTCCCACGTCGTAAAAACCCAACACGCCTACATCTCCCGGTACCAGATAAGATTGTGATTTGAATAACTTCACCCTTAATTCTGCACTTGAATACGCAATGGAAGAACCAGAAAACCTGTTTTTTCTATATCCTCTTAAATTGTCTCCTCCTATATTTAGTGCCTGGAAATATTGGTATTGTTTACTAAAAATGTGTCCACCCCCAAAACGTAATACTGCTCCCAATCTGGCATGGTCATTCAGACTTGCGTAAATCGTCATATCCGAAGTTAACTTGGTAAGTGAATTTTTCTTTGCCGTCAACCCCTGCAAAGCAGTAAATTCTGTGAACCAGGTTATTCCCCTGGTAGGAAACTGTTCGTTGTTGATATAAATAACATCGAACCTTACCTTGCCGCCCAGAAAATGACGGGCACCGTAAATTGAAGCCGAATCACTTCCTATTGTAGCAGGGTTACCCAAAATGCGCTTGTCATTATCTTTATACCTGCTCCAGTACCGGAAATAAGTGGGGCCGATTGAAAAATGAAAAGCCGGTTTATACCTGTACCTGATCAATACATCGGTCTCAACAAATTTATAGCGTACCCGGTAAAATTCAATGGGTTTTGTTTTATCATTAACTGTTTCATTGCCTAAACCAAAAAAATTATTCAGTGTTGGATTAACAAATTGTGCTTTAATGATCAGATCATTCTTAAAAATTATTTTATTGAATTCCCCGTTGTAGCTGAATTTATAAGCACCTTCACGAGGTGCATATAAGGTTACCAGCTTTTGATCGGTTGCATATGGTTCTTTCCGGAAACCATAGCTACGGCGTGAAAACCCGAGACCAACCAGGAGTTTGTCTTCAACATTATACCCCAGGTTAAGTTGGGGAAATCGTATGCGGTTATACTGATGCTCAATCTGTTTATACTCGTTTACTGCCGGGTTTGATGAAAACTTGTTACTTGTTTTGTTTGCGCTGATGATCGCATTTTTTTCAAAAGAAAGGTCATAGATCTTATTTCTCACTTTTCCTTTCAGGTTAAAGGTATCATTGCCTTTCCCCCCGATGATACGCACCTTTATTTTTGAAGATACATCAGCATCTATTTCAAATTTATCATTACCATTTAATCCATATAGCCTTATTTCCTTAGTAACTTTTTCATCAAATGTTCTGCTGTACATTACTGATGCTGAATCTGTTTCTTTATTTTTCTTATACACGGTTAAATGGAGGCCTTGCTTGCCTTTTGTAATGTGATAAAATTCTGACTTATTGCTGCCAGGTACCGACACCGTACGGGAGATGAAAGCGTAATATCTTAATGCATCTTTTCCCAAAAGATCTCTGCGGATCTTTAGCTTTTCTGCAACTGTTTTTCCATCCAGCGCAGCAATGGCTGCCGGAAATTTGTTCACTGCACTTTCAATTACATTATCGGTAAGCTGTGTTTGAAAATTAGCCGTGATTTTTTTCCATGTTGGCTCATCCAGGTTGTTCATAAAGAAGCGGTCAAAATCTCTTTCCTTATAATTTAACCCGTTAATGCTTCTGATATGTTTTTTAAACCCCTGTAAATAGGGAATTTGCCGCCTTGACAAATACCACAACAGTATGCCATCTGAATTAAAGAATGCCTGGTCACGATCTCTTGGAATGGGGTAATACAATTTCCCTTTTCCGGTATCACCCGTGCCCCATCTCCACTGATCAGCATGCCTGTCCCAATCAGCTATCAGCATATCAAGCAACCTTGCATTCAAAACTTTTTCCTGGTCAATATGATGATCATTGTCTTCAAGCATCTTATTAATTACTTTGGCAGTGCTCTTGGGATCTTCCGCACCAATTACCGGGTTTCGGTTTTCAAGCATCATAACTGTATTGGCAAAGCTGGAACGGTACTTACCCAAAGCAGGATCGTTTGGCACAAAAAAATACTCAGGCTGCGGTGTAACCACGCCGATTGCTTTTGATAGTTCCGCAACTACAACTGCTGAATAAGGATGACCGGCGGAGATCATATCCTGAAATATACCCTGGGCCAGCGTGCCTCTTAAATTTTCTGGCAATGCTTTTTCGGGGTCTTTATCAACCGAACGCAACGTCCATTCTTTGCCGCTTTTATCTGTAAGCCTCACTGACCGTGTTTGCTGACCACCCCCCAAACTTTTTATGGTAAGTCCTCCTTTTTCTTTACGAATATTAAATTCCTTGAGCGTAATGGGTGTACCCCATTCTTTGCGGTAATTATTTCCTAAAAAAGTTCTTCTAAAACCGGTATTATCTTTATACTGGTCGCTTGCTGAAATGACCACACTGTCTTTAAATTTATATTCTACCTGGCGGGTGGTATCCACAACAGGTAAAGGAACTTTTGTAAAATCAAGTATACGGTTGCTGTAATCCATTCTTACCGAATCGCCATCAACTATATAAACAAAAGCATTTACATCTTTATTTTTATAAACTTCCAGTGTTACAAAGCCGGGCTCGGCAGATGCATATAAACTATTTTTGCTTTTAGACACCCTGCTGTGTTTGCTTCCACTGCCGCTAACAATATAATTATAGCCACTATCCTGTATCAATTGCACCGAATGATCATGCCCGGCTGTATAAATAACATTGCGATACCCTTTTACTACCTTTTCAATATCTGCCATCATAGCCTGGTACAGTGGATGTTTCAGATCCTGCTCGGTACCAAACACGGCCCTTGTTAACGGATAAACAGAACCAAGGGCCGGCAATGGAACATACAAATTCGGACTTGCGTCGGTAAAAGGAAATATGTGCTGCTTGAGGGTAAAATAGCCTCCATGCGGACTGTAGCTTCTGAAGGGATGATGAAGCGCAAGCAACACCACCTTATCAGAATTTTTAGACAGCATATCATCCAGTTCCAGCAGTACTTCGCCTTTTGTTTTGTAAGGACAATCAGATTCCACACCTGGTTTATCAAATTCATGTAACCACCACTGGCTATCCATCATCACTAAACTTACCCCATCACTTATTTTTACTTCAACAGGGCCAGGGCATCCATCCCGTGGAACCATTTTTACATTGTCGTTACCCAAATAATCAATATAAGATTGCACCCTTAATATAGATTGATAACCGGTAGAATTTCCATTTGACCAATCGTGATTACCGGGTACAAAATAAACTTTCGCATCCGTCTTTCCTGCTATCTGAATTTGTGAATCAAGCGGAGCTTTTGCCAGTTCATACGAAGGCAAGGTATTATCGGGTAACCCGGTTTTATAAAGATTATCACCCAGAAAAATCACCGTTGTTTTTTTATCAAAGGTTATCGTTTTTTTCGCCGCATTCACCACCGGGTGTTTGCCATTGGTAAGTTGCCCGGCATCGCCAATTAAAATTATTCTGGCCTGCAGGCTGTCCTGTGCACTTGCAACAGCGTTCAAAATAAAAAGGTTCCATATCAGTAATAAGATTCTTCTCATAAACCTTTCAGTTTGTTTTTTATTATTAAAATATTAGGCAGCCCGGTTTCATACCATTCGTTGGAGATGATCATATCGCCTGCAGGCGTAAAAGCAATACCTTCCGGCTGTTTATAAATTGCCTCGTCCAGTTTAAAAACTTCTTTAAATTTCCCTTTTCTATCGGTAACTATTAATAGCTGGTTTATGGAAGCAAGAATATACAGTTCGTTGGTAACGGGGTTTATAGCGGCGGCGGATGGCTTCACCTGTGCCTTTTGTTCGCCCAGTTGCCGGGTTACCGGTTGCATATCTATTGTAAGTACCGATGGGGAATAAGAACGGGTGTTAATATTATAGCCCCATGCTGATACCTTCTTCTTATTATCACCTGCACAATCTTTACATAACAGAACGAGTTGTTGCAGGCTGTCATCGTAATACAACGATTCAAATTCATTTTTCTTTTTACCATCATCAGGAAAAACGAATCTCTCTTTGATGATAGTTCCATCGGCATTAAAGCGCAACGATTCAATATCGCCGTTGCTTATCAACACATAAAAAACACTGTCGTGTAAAACCAGGTCCTCAAAATCACTTCTTTTATTAAAATACCACTTCTTTATTTCTTTATCCCTGTTTAAAGAGATTTTGTACAAAACGCCCCTTTCATCCTCTATGGCAAAAACGGAAGTGTCTGAGGGATAATACACAATACCTGAAATTTCAGCCAGACCCTCCGGAAGTTTCATTTTATAAGGAGTAAGCAGATCATACCTGGAATTACCGCCTGAGGGTTTTTTAGTATTACATGCCACCAATGATATTAAAATAATAAACGTATAGGCCAAAGGCCTGTAATATGCCATATTCAGGAGAATTATTATAAAACGTGAGGGTCAAAACACATGCCAAATCAATGGCATAAGTAAATAAGTTAAAGATACTTTTGATTTAAACCGGTATAATTACACAATGATGATAAATGATTACATCATTACCGTACATCCGAAGTGCAGGGTCTGCCGGGAGTTGACAAAAAAATTCTGCAAAACTGCCAGTTTAATATGGCAATTCCTGCCAGGATTGAAGCCAGTGCAGCGAGCCATTTTAAGAAAAAAATCCGGAAGCATTTTCTGCCGGCTTAAGCGTTTACATGTACATTCGAAAAAAAAATACAAGATGTGGACATGCCCAAAATGCGAAAGAGAAGTAAAGAATCCAAACCAATGGCACAATTGTGTAAAGGTAAGTATCAATAGCCTTTTTGAAGGAAAACCAGAAGAGCTAACCTATGCTTTTGATAAACTGCTTGCAGAAATTATAGAATGGGAGCATGTCGCAGTAAGTGCTACTCAAAACTGTATCGTGTTCGTTCACAATCAAACATTCCTTGTTATCAGGCCCATGAAAAAGGAGCTTGATCTGAAATTTTTTTCTGTAACAGAACAGGACGAGCGGCCAGTTATAAAAAGTATTTTTTATTCGGGCAGATATTCCAACCACATCAGGATAGCTGCATTGGATGAGCTCACAAAAACGGTTTATACCCTGATAAAAAAATCGTACAAACTTTTATGAACAAGTTCCTTTTTTTATTTCTCGTGAAATAAAAATCAGGTATAGTTTTTGAAATGATTGCTTAGCAATATTATTTTACTAATTAACATTCTGTTGATAAGTAAATACATTTACTATTAAGTGCATTTCGTTACATTTGGAAAAGAGACAAGTTAGTAAGCAATTGCATTTCTTATTGATCACTAACCGCTGCTATGTATACCCTGTCCGATCAGCATTACAGAAACAGTGGCAAAACTAAAAATCCATTGACAGAAACGATCATCAATCTCGAAACCGTAAACCCTATCGAATTCTTTGGCGTAAACAACGGTAAGTTAGACATCCTAAAAAAGAAATTTCCCCTCTTAAAAATTCTCAGTCGTGGCACGCAATTAAAATTAAGCGGAGCCCCGGAACAAATTGAAGGCGCCAGGGAAAAAATTGATCTTATTCTCAGTTATCTTGAACGGAACGGCCACATGAGTGCCAATTATTTTGAACAGATACTCGGTGGCGACGATGAACGGGTGGTTGACAATTTTACAGACCGCAACCCCAATGATGTTTTGGTATTTGGCCCCAACGGAAAAACGGTTAGGGCTCGTACGGCTAACCAGAAAAAGATGGTAGAAGCCTGCGACAAGAATGATATTCTTTTCGCCATTGGCCCCGCCGGTACCGGTAAAACGTATACCGCCGTGGCTTTAGCGGTAAGGGCATTAAAGAACAAATCGGTTAAAAAGATCATTTTAACCAGGCCAGCCGTTGAAGCTGGTGAAAGCCTGGGTTTTTTACCAGGCGACCTGAAGGAAAAGATCGATCCCTACCTGCGCCCGCTGTACGATGCACTGGATGATATGATACCGGCTGATAAGCTTGGCTATTATATGAGTACCCGAACCATTGAAATTGCCCCACTTGCCTACATGCGTGGCCGCACGTTGGACAATGCTTTTATCATACTGGATGAGGCGCAGAATACCAACGATTTGCAGATAAAGATGTTCTTAACCAGGATAGGCCCCAATGCCAAGGCCATTATTACCGGTGATCCCACGCAAATTGATCTACCCAAAAATCAGCAAAGTGGTTTGTTTAAAGCTGCCCGTATTTTAAAGAATATTGAAGGCATCGCCCATATTGAACTGGATGAAGAAGATGTAGTAAGACACCGATTGGTTAAGCAGATCATCAAGGCATATAATAAAGATGATGTAAGGATCACGGATGCAAAATCAATTGATCAAAAAACAGGCGAAACCAAAAAACCAACCCAACCCTGAGTTTGCTAACCTTGTACCTATACCGGGGGCAGTCGATGACTGCCTCTTTTTTGTAAACAATACCGTTGATACAGGTTTTTTACTTTGAGTGTAAAAAAAATCAATGATAAGATTAAAAATAAAATTATTTTTAACCCTCAAATCAAAATCATATAAAATGAAAAGAATACTTTTTTTCCTTTGCCTGCTTGCAGGTTTTGCGGCCTGTAACAGTAAAACCGACCAGGGCTCTCCCGCTGCTTCTATTGACGCAATGTTCACAGCCATGAAAAGTGGCAGTATAGATGATGTAAAAAAGTTTATCACTAAACAGGATGTTGCTTTTCTGGAATCGGCCGAGAAGTTTGCCAACAGTATCAATCCCGAAGTAATACAAAGTATGAAAACAAAAATGAGCGAAGAATTCAAGGCAAAAGTAAAAGACATAAAATACGTTTTAAAGAATGAAAAGATTGACGGCGATAAGGCTACAGTGGATGCAGAAGTTACCGATCAGGGAAAAGTGGAAACCCATACATTTAACCTTCTGAAAGAAGATGGTGCATGGAAAATATCCCTTATCAACTCCGGCGATGGAATGTTTAACAGTATGAAAGGAAATATGGGACCTGACATACACGATGTAGAAGAAGGTCTGGAAAAGTTGAAAAAAATGAATCCAGATTCTTTAAAAGCAATGTTGGATTCATTGAAGAATAAAATGGAAAGGCACTAACTTCAGCAAATCATTTAAAAAAGCATTCCGGTTGTAGCCGGGATGCTTTTTTGTTATTAAAAGATGTTTAACTTTAGCTATGATTAAAAACTACCTGACGCTCATCATACTTGCAGCCATCATTTTCTCCTGCAGCAACTCCGATAAGAAAAAAACGGCCGTTACGCAAATAGATGTTGCCAATGCCTTTGTGCGTAGTTTACTCGATAATAATTTTACCGAAGCTGAGCAGTACCTGTATAAAGATGAAACCAATACCCAGATATTTGAACGGTTTAAAAAACAATATAGCGGAAAAGATAAAGCTACCCTTGAAAAATACAAAGAGGCCCAAATAATTGTAAATGAAACCAGCATGGTAAAGCCTGACAGTATCTTTATTTTTAATTACAGCAACAGTTATAGCCGGGCCGATACAACGATTTTAAAACTTGTTCGGATCGACAACAAGTGGCTTGTTGACCTGAAATATACTTTCTCTGGAAATTTATAGAGAGATAAAACCAGTTATTGAGGAATTAAAAATGAAGCATAATATTTAAAAAATTGCATGTTACAGATCCTTCATTCATAATTCATCACTCATAATTCTTAATTAAAAACATGCACACACTTCATCCCTGGCATGGCGCCCATTACGGAGACAAGGCTCCCCATGTTGTGAATGGGCTTATTGAAATTCCGCAAGGCTCAAGAACAAAATATGAGATCGATAAAAAGACCGGGCTGTTAAAATTAGACCGCATCATTTATTCCTCCTTTCATTACCCGATCAATTATGGTTTTATACCCCAAACCCTTGGATTGGATGGAGACCCGCT
>JANOUJ010000527.1:0-3455 GCA_031416815.1 Chitinophagaceae bacterium | reverse complement strand
CTTTATTTTTAACCGATACGGACAAATGGTTTTTAAAACCAATAAAACGCCTGTGGCCTGGGATGGCAACTATAATGGCAAACCCTTTATGAATGGTGTGTACACTTACCTTATAAAAACCGGAAATGATAAAGAACCCATTAAAGGAACGATTATGATAATCAGGTAATGTTTCAATCCTTTTTGCTCTGTAATGTAAATCCAAATGTGCTGCCCACATCTATCGTACTGCGTACATGAATGGTTTCTTCGTGTGCTTCAATAATATGTTTGCAGATGGACAGGCCCAAACCGCTGCCACCCACTTTGCGGCTTCGGGCAAGGTCGGTACGGTAAAAACGTTCAAATATCCTTGGCAAGTGTTCCTCGCCTATACCGGCGCCATCGTCGCTTATTTCAATAAGCACTTTGGCCCCGTCAACTTTATAAAAACTGGCTTCAATGATGCCCGATTGTTTTCCGTACTTAATCGCATTGTCAACCAGGTTAATGAACACCTGCCGTATCTTTTCTTTATCTGCAAAAACCGTCAATGGTTGTTCGCAACCTTTTTTTATGATACACCTGATCTGTTTTTCATCCAAACTAAAAGCTAAAGATTCATACACTTCTTTTAGCAGTTCCTGTATCACAAAACTGTCTTTTAATAAAAGTTGCTCGCCGCTTTCAAGTTTAGATATTGCATCCAAATCATCAACCAGGCTTACCAGCCTGTCGATATTGCGTGATGTGCTTTGCAGAAATTTTTTGTTCACCTCGGGTTTATCCAAAGCTCCGTTCAGCAGTGTATCTACATAACCCTGTATTGCAAAAATGGGTGTTTTCAATTCATGGCTCAGGTTCTGCAAAAACTCTTTGCGGTAAGCTTCATTCTGTTGTAACAGTTCGATCTCGGCCTTTCGTTGTTCTGCCCAGGCTTCTACGTCCTCGTTTACCTCGTCAATACTTTTTTGAGGCAGCAGGTTCTTGTAATAAAATTCTTCTTTTTTACTGGCCTTGGTTTGATAAATAAATTTGTAAATGAGTTTTATTTTGCGGTATATAAAGGTCTGCAATGTATAAACGATCAACCCATAAGCACCCAGGAAGATGACTACGAATGACAATAAAGCGATCCACCATACAGGTTTAAAAACGTAGATACCAAAGGCTATTGGTATGGATAAACCAAGTGCTGTTAATGCAGCTAATTGTTGTGGTGAAAAATTTTTTGATGTAGCCATGATGATAAGTTGCAAGCTACAAGCTACAAGGGAAACTATTAAATTTAAAATACTCTTTCTTGAATCTTGCAGCTTGTGGCTTGTACCTTTAAAGGTCAAATTTATATCCCACACCTTTTACAGTAGTAATACAATCGAGGTTTAGTTTCTGGCGTATTTTGCGGATATGTACATCAATGGTTCGGTCGCCTACGATCACTTCGGTTCCCCAAACCTGGTTTAATATTTCGTTGCGCAGGAAAACCTTTCCGGGTTTTCCTGCCAGCAAAGCAAGCAATTCAAATTCTTTCCTGGCAAGAATAATGTCGTTGCCCTGGTAAGTAACAATATATTTTTCTCTGTCAATGACCAGGTCGCCAATTTGTAAAACGCCGGTCTCTTCTTTATTTACCCTTCTAAAGAGAGCGTTTATTTTACTTACCAGCACTTTGGGGCTTACCGGTTTGGTTATAAAATCATCTGCGCCGGTTTCCAAACCTCTTACTTCTGTTCCTTCATCACTTAAAGCTGTTAAAAATATAATGAGCGTATCATTAAATGCCGGTTGCATGCGAAGGATATTACAAACCTCGATCCCGTTCTTGCCAGGCATCATTATATCCAGTATGATCAGATCGGGAGAAGTACGCTTAGCCTGTTCAATGGCTTCATTTCCATTTTTGGCGGTTATTATGTCATAACCTTCGTTCTGCAGATTGTATTGGATGATCTCCAGGATGTCCGGTTCATCATCGGCAATTAGTATTTTTTTAACAGTATTGGTTGCACTCATACGGGGCAAAAATAGTCTTTACGTTTAATCAGGAACAATGTTTGTACTCCGTTTTGTATTATCAAATTGTTAACTGAAACGGGTCCATTAACAATAAATTTAACGCCTGAAACGATATATGTGCAGTCGCTTACGTAATTTTATAAATGCGCAGCAGTAATATACTATGAAGAAATATCTACTCAGTTGTTTAATACTCCTAATGTTTGCTCCTGCTTTTGCTGCACAGGATTCTATTATTGTACCAATATACCGGCAGCTTTTTCATGACAAGATCGATACTGAGCAATTACAACTTGACCAGTTGGATGGCAAAAAGGATGGCCTCATTAACCTTACCCATAAGCCTGAAATTAACCAGGCCGTTACAGATGTATTGAGCAGGAAAGTAAATGAGCTGGAAGATTTTGTGGAACAGAATCAAAAACTGGTAACCAATAATCAAAAAATAAGATACCTCACCTATATTGAAACCCTATTAAAAAAATTCAGGTATGGTTTCCGGACAAAAGAATTTAATCCCGCTTTTACTCCTCAATTGGTTGAAACGTTTGAAAAAATAATGATAGCCGATATTGATAGTTTGAGTATGGCATCAGAAATTGAAAGCGTGCCTTTCGCAACAGGGAAAATACTTACCGAGATATTTGCTGAAAATGCGGGGTATGCAGAAAGTAAAAAAATAATGTACTTAAAATATGCAGCACTTTATCCCGATAAAATTCTGCAAACCATTGAGCCATACGTTAACGAACCCTTTGCCGATTCGCTGGTGGCAATAAGCAGCCTGTTGAACCCAACTGCAGTGTATAATTTAGCCCAGGCGTCCCGTTCAAAAGTAGGTATGCTGATACACCGCAATAACAATCCCCTGGTTAAAGCCATTGTTGAGCTGAGCAAAACACCCAACGCACTCTTGTATTTTCCTTTTTTGGATGATATTCTTAAAGGGAAAAAAAGTATTGAGGATATAAAAAAATACATCGGCAAAGGTGAAACTGGTTACGACAGCGTAGGATATTTTAAGTTGCTGGTACAAACAGAGATCGATTATTTTAAAAGAATTAGTAGCCCTGCAAAGGATACACCAATAGCAATGTTTGGACCCAATGGTTTGCGTGAAAAATTAAAAGAAAAAGCCCTGAAGCATTTTATTACCCCGATAAATGAACTGCATGATCTCAGCAATATCAATACACGCATGCGTGCAACTGATTCTTTATCGGCTATTGATCTGTATTATATGATGGTGATGGGCGAAAGTGATATTTATACATCCAGTTTCAAGCACAGTTACCAGCGTTTTCTGCAGCGGCTGGGCAAAGAGCCAAGAACCGACTCCCTGCTTTTAATTGTTCATTACGATTTTTTTAAAAAGTTTATTAAGATGACCGCCAATTTTAATAAGCTTGATAACTTTTTAGGCTACATGCCCCAAAGTGCTTCAGAAGCTTTAATGC
>JANOUJ010000526.1:0-1514 GCA_031416815.1 Chitinophagaceae bacterium | reverse complement strand
GATGGACCAAATTTTAATTAAAATATTTCTTATAAAAAAGCATCTGCCATCCGCCCTACGGCGGATGCTTTTTTTTTAAATTTGCATTTCAACTATCATCATGAAAATAATTTCTTTCTTTGTAACCATCTCCGTTTTATTTATTACCGGTTGTAAACAACAAACCGTAAATGAAAAAATATTAGCAACCCCCTTCATTGACTCTATCATTAAAAAAAGCGACAGCAGTTATCAAAAGCCTTATTACAGGAGTGATTTTGTTACGGCCCAATACTACGTAAATAAAAAAGATTCAACCGTATGCCAGCTTATGAAAGATTCGGCAGGCCTAATCCGGCAGATCATGATCGCTAAAAAAGATACCCGCATTTTCTACGCCTCCTATTATAAAAACGGACAACTTCAGGCCGATCTTCCGCTGGATGCATTTGGGCAGTACCACGGAACTGGAAAGTTTTATTATGAAGATGGAAGCCTGCAAAGCAGTGGCAATTTCACCCACGGGGTTAAGACCGGCGCCTGGAAAGTGTATAATGAAAAAGGTCAGGAAAAAGCCATAGATAACTTTGACCAAAACGGGAACCTTATTCCCCAAAAGCTACCTTAATACATAACATTTACATAATCATTCATTCAACTTACCGTAACATCGGGGGTGTAGTTTGCACCCGAACAGATAGTTTGAACACTATATATAAATTTCCTTAGCAATTAGCAAGTTTCTCATGCTCCCCACCTGGTATTCTTATCTGGGTGGCTTTTTTTATATTAAGTTTTCGTTACTAAATTGTTACTATTCACATTTAAGGCACAATCTTTGGCACATGTCTATTGTACAATAAATTGAAATTATATTCACAGTCTTAAATCAAAAATCAATAAGTATGAAATGGGTTAACACAAACAACACTTCATCACAGGAAAATTTTGAGTTGAGAGATGATGAAAAAGTACTCGCCGGTATCTCCTTCAGCAAACAAACCAGGTTTGCACGTATTGTAAGCGGCATTGGCAGAAGAATGTTTTCCTTTGAAAAGAAAGGTTTTTTAACCCCAAGAAAATTGCTGAGAAACGAATACGGAATAAAGATGGGAATGGTGGAAGAATTTAAACCAGGCTCAGGAAAAGGTATTGTAGAACTTGATGGAAAAAGATATAATTATGTTTATGACGAAAATAATTCCGGTGAGCTGAAATTATATGATGAATTGATGCAGCAAAATCTGCTTACCTGCAGCTTTAATGCCATCAACAATGGAATAAACAAAACAAAATCTTTATTAGATAGCCGGTTTGCCAGTTTGTTACTTGTTCTTTGCTGGTATACTTTTCAACCTCATAACAATTCTTCAGTGCCTGCTATATTAAAAGATGCTGATTTAATATTATCGTAAGAGCTCCTTAATAGTATGTTTACAATACTGGCGTTGCATTGTTAAACGCCAGTACATG
The DNA here is from genome assembly GCA_031416815.1 of Chitinophagaceae bacterium. Lineage (GTDB taxonomy): Bacteria > Bacteroidota > Bacteroidia > Chitinophagales > Chitinophagaceae > Ferruginibacter. Next base: position 62 of record JANOUJ010000526.1, on the reverse strand, counting down.
AAAAATTTTCTCCTGCCGGTACGTTGCATTTTTATTTAACATGGCTGATTCTATTATCAATA